>JBGSYX010000355.1:0-4329 GCA_041750735.1 Cyclobacteriaceae bacterium | reverse complement strand
GAGCGGACCCTGGGTTGGTTGGCAAAGCGGCGCAGCATTCGAATACGCTGGTGCAAGAAATCGCAAAACTGGTTATCCTTCGTCTACTTTGCCTGCGCCAGTATTCTGGCTGACTTGGCAATTTTCGGATAGGTTCTTAGCGCAAAGATCGCAAAGCGACGCCAGGATCGCAAAGATTTTAAGGGTTTTCTTTGCGTTCTTGGCGCTCTTGGCGTTAAGTTCTTAAGCCCAGGTCCCTCCGCCAAAAAACCGGCCCGCAGCGACCTTACCATTTTGGGAGATTGCCTGTGCGGTCAGAAAATCGTATAATCAATGCAGGTTCAAGGAAAATCGTTGCATGGCATACGGGAGGGGCATATGAAAACGGGCATCAACGCGGGAAAAATACCTGGAACGATCATTTCGGGACTGCTCCTGGTATTGATTTCATTGGTTTTTTGTCAGGACGCAACCAGGAGCGCTGAAGCAGCTGTCGAGATCAACCAAGGTAATGATCCGGTTACACCGGAAGTAGATGGTGTCGTTACCGGTACCGTAACAGAAGAAAGCAGCGGGAACCCGATCCAGGATGTGGAAATGTGTTTTCAGGAGTACGGCGGGTCTTATACATGGAACCTGTGCAATCAGACCGATGGCGATGGGAATTATTCCATCACTTTATCCCCGGGAATCTACGAGGCAAGGGCAAAAATATCCGGGTATGCTTTTGAATACTACGACGACGCATACAACTATACACACAGAATATCCGTCACGGTGAGCGACGGGCAAACCACCCCCAACATCGATTTCGATCTTTCGCCCGGCGGCGTGATCACGGGCGTGGTCATTGAAACCGGCAGCGAGAACCCGCTGGCAGGTTTCCAGATGGAGCTGTTGTTTCGGGATGGCATCTACCAGGTCACCCAAACGGATGCAAATGGCGCCTACCAGTTCACCGATGTGCCCTTTGCCAACGATTTCTACGTCTTCGCCTGGGATTGGCCGGATGGCGGTCTGCACTCCCTGGAGTTCTGGGATAATGCAACTACCTGGGACGCTGTCACCCCCGTCTCCGTCACGGTTGGGTCAAGCCTGCGCAGCAACATCAACTTCTCCTTGGAGTGGCTGGGGACGGTCACCGAGACCGTTGTCTATACCGATACGGGCGGCATCATCCAGGTGGACGACGGTGAGGGCATAGTCACCACTATTGGCATCCCGGGCGGCGCGGTCACGCAGACAACTGCCATTGTTTACACCGCAATCGTCACCCCTCCAGTAGAAATCCCGGCTGGATTTACAATAGCCGGGCACTCCTTCAGCTTCACCGCCTACCAGGATAATCTCCCCCTGGATGGCTTCACCTTCGCCAGACCGGTCACCATCACGATATCTTACAGTGAAGCAGACCTGGTCGGCATCGATGATGACAGCCTGCTGCTGATGGTTTGGGACGCAGACCAGGGCGCCTGGGTGGATGCCGCCTGCGGAGCGTACGACCGCCACATGGATGAGAACTGGCTTAGCGTACCCATCTGCCACCTGAGCGATTTCGCCTGGCTGGGCGCCACCGAGCATAAACTCTTCCTGCCGGTCATGAACCGGTAGGCTGGATCATCTTTGGCGAAGCGCCGCCAGCCCATCGACGGCAGGGTATACTGTATTTCGGTGTTTGGGAGGGTGGAAATACATTAATAATCCAGTAAATATTTCCACGCGATATTGGTCTATATCCAGGCAAATTACTTCAAATATCCTTCAAATTTAAAGTATCGTGATAAGCGGTACAATTAACAGTTGACACGCTCTTTGCATACCCAGAAAATTAATAATTCCCACAATGCAAATTCACGATTGAAAAATGATGGACAAAAAGAAAATATTCGAAATCATCTTTACACCTGGAATAATCTTGTTTGTAACCGCTATAGGAGTGTTAGGTTCAATTCCGGAAATAAAAAAAATTTCCGGGTTTATGTGGGTTGTTTACAGTATAGCAATTGCTGTATTTGTTTGGCTCATAGCTGCTTACATTCTCTGGATTGCACCTGCCATAAAAGAAAAGAAAAGCTATTTATGGAAAACAGAGAAACGGAAAGAACTTCCGAAAATCAAATTTTCTATTGACATTCACAAATCATCAAATTGGAATACAGATAACAGATTAGTGTTATGTATTCATAATGAAAGTTTTTTCTGGGAGATTAAAAATTTATCCATCGTAGTATCCGCAATTCACAGAATTGAGAGCGGAGAACCTGAACTCGTATTCAACAGGAGCGTAATTTTACACGAAAAACTTGTTGTACCCAAACTGAAGGCTTCTGTGGATTTTTCCTTTTTAGAAATTCGTAAGACTGCTAATACGTTTGTCATTCGTGCGATTCACCAAGAAAGCCCAGTCAAAGAAATCATTGAATATAAATTTGGCTGCGGTGAATATATAATTCATCTAGTATTAAAACGAAAAGATATTGGGCAAGATTCTATAGCAATCCCAGTTTACATTAAGTATGATGGATGGGATAAAATTACTGGAAAAATTCACGAAGCGATTCCAAAAAATATTTTTCCTATGTCCATTTAGTGGGGATTAATATACCCAAAGGAGTATTATGATGGCAGAAGAAAACAAATTGCCCATTGAGAATTTATCACAAGACTCGTCTTCCGTTAGTGATGAACCAATAAAACAACCAATTCAGAAAGAGAATGTGCCATTTGCTGGAAATTCAGTAAATGGCTGGCAGTTTGTTATTGCATTCGCCATCATAACGATAATATTTTTGGTTTTATCAATCGCAACAGAATGGGAGAGTGCTTGCGTGGCCCCCCTGTTTATTGTTTATATAGTTCTGGTTGTAGGTATTTTTTCAGCCTATATCAAGCAAGAGACAGAAAATGAAAAAGCTTCAGCAGAGGCAAATGCGCTCAGAAAAGCCCGGGAGAAATACAATTCATTTAAGGAACAAGTAAGCATCCCTGAAACAGCGAAAGAAATTATATTTTACAAATCTAGTGCAAACTCGCCAATCCAACTAACAAACAGTGCAAATAAGGTGTATATATGGAAGTCTGAAAATAGTATTTGCTTCTTCCCATGTACCCCTACCAGTCCATACAGCATTACATTAGCGTCTCTGAAAATTGATTTCATCCCAGTAGGTCAAATTGAGTATTATTCAACGAGAGGGGAAATTTTCAGAGAGAACAAGATTTCTGGTGGCGGTGGGGGTGGTTCATCTATTGGTGGGGCGGTAGCTGGTGGATTAATTGCTGGTGGAACGGGAGCGGTAATTGGAAGTAGGAAAAAGGTAAATGAAATTAGATCTGAATTAATCACACACGACACAAGGGAAACTTTTCTAAATTATTTTGATGGTAATGACAGACATACATTGTTCTTTGATATTTATGCTTATCAGATATTCAATGATTTAATACCCGAAAAAGAGTTCAAAATTGTGAATGCGATAAGGTCTTCGGAAATTATGAAGAAACAAATTTATAACGACAGTCAAAAAAGTGTTACTGACCAACTAAGAGAGTTGGCAAAATTACGAGACGACGGAATTATTACAGAAAATGAATTCAATGAAAAGAAAAAGCAATTGCTAGATAAAATAACCTAGTGCTGCTATCTTTTTTAGCGGTAAGGCTTGAATAAAACCGAATACTTGCTGTTAACCGTTTTAGACCAGGTGGACTATGAGATTGATCAGGATGGCAATTTTATCCTTTCACACAGTCGAAAATGACTGGATCAATAAAAACTGGACGATTATACTCGGTAATGTGGATATCGTTTCACAAATAATTGGCAATGCGCCAGAAATCAAGGATAAACAACGACAACTGATTTTTGCAGCAATTAAACTAGAGAATCAACTTAATCGGACCCCTGATAATTATATAATTGTCCCAGATGCTGAACGCAGAAAAGTCGAGTACGCAATAGAAGCTATAGCAAATATTTTTTCAGTTGTTGAGCGATGTCAAAGAGAAATTACTTCACCATCGCCCTGCATAGCTTTTTTCCCAGAAACTAATGATGAAATTGAATGGCTAGAATCTATGTCTGGCATTTACGCGGAGCACGAAGCCATTCCAGACGCACAATTTAAGCTAAATTTAGACGATGTATTGATTAAATCGCTTTCTGATAGGTTAAATGGTGTTGCGCTTATGGCAGAAGCTTTAGCGCAATTGATTACCGGACAGTTTAACAATTGACGGCTGCGAAAATGGCGTACACTTCATATCTCGCCAAAGAAAGGAGTGTAACCATGAGCGACAACCGTCGAGTTTATCGTACCATCAAAATGGCGATCCAACAATTGTTTCCGA
>JBGSYX010000354.1:0-8421 GCA_041750735.1 Cyclobacteriaceae bacterium | reverse complement strand
GAATGCTACACTGAGTATCGCCGGTGACATTGATATTGAGAAAACCAAAAGCCTGATCGATCTGTATTTTAAGGAAATTCCGAAAGGAACAAAACCTATCCCGCGTCCCACTGTCGTGGAGCCTCCGCAAACAAAGGAGATACGCGATATCGTGTACGACAATATCCAGTTACCGGCCGTGATCCAGGCGTACCACATGCCTGCACAGGGAACGGATGATTATTACGCATTGAATATGCTCACGACGCTACTTTCTGATGGCCAGAGTTCCAGGCTTTATAAAGAAATTGTCGATAACCAGCAAAAAGCGCTTCAGGTACAGGCACTGCCGCTTGCAGGAGAAGATCCTGGTCTATTCATTCTTTTTGGGTTAACTAACATGGGAATCACCGCTGAGGACCTGGAAAAATCTATGGACGCAGAGATTGGAAAAGTGAAGTCAGAACTTGTTACCGAGAAGGAGTATCAGAAGGTACGCAACCAGATAGAAAACGATTTTGTAACAGGTAATTCCACGGTCGTTGGCATTGCAGAGAGCCTTGCCGATTATCACGTGTACTTTGGCGATGCCAACCTCATTAACACCGAACTGGAAAGGTACAACAAGGTGACACGCGAAGACCTGATGAATGTGGCCACGAAGTACCTGAATAATGAAAACAGGGTTGTCCTGTATTATTTACCAAAAGCCCAATAATTGTAAATCCCATTAAACTGAAGTGAAAATGAAACGCATATATATAATTCTGATCATCGCGGCTTTTGGCTTTAATTCATTTGCCCAACTCGACCGCACCAAAGTCCCGGCTCCTGGCCCGGCCCCTGAAATCAAAATCGGTACGCCGGAAATGTTCGAGCTGAAAAACGGACTGAAAGTACTCGTGGTGGAAAACCATAAATTACCCAGGGTAGCATTTAACCTGGTGCTGAATTTTGAAGCAATTAAAGAAGGTGACAAAGCCGGGTATGCAAGCCTGGCCGGCGATATGCTCCGCTCCGGAACAACGACACGCCCAAAGGATCAACTTGACGAAGAAATCGACTTCATAGGAGCTACGCTTGCCACCTCTGCTTCGGGAATCTACGCCGCGAGTCTGACAAAGCACCAGGACGTGTTGCTCCAACTCATGACCGATGTGCTGTACAATCCGTCGTTTCCTTTGGAAGAACTGGATAAGTTGAAAAAGCAAACACTTTCGGCTCTTGCAGCAGAAAAGGACGAACCCGGGTCTATTGCCACCAACGTGCGAAGTGTGATGCTCTACGGCAAGGATCACCCTTATGGAGAACTTACAACAGAAGAAACGGTGAATAAAATCACTATTGATGACTGCAAGAACTTTTACAACCAGTATTACACACCTCAGATAGCTTATCTGGCTATTGTAGGAGATATTAATGTGAAAGATGCCAAGAAACTTGTTAAGAAATATTTTGGTCAATGGGAAAGTAAACCAATTCAGCTTCCACAATTTGCAGCCACGGCAGCACCTGAGAAAACCTTCGTAGCGCTGGTTGACAGGGGAAATTCCGTTCAGTCGGAAATTCGTGTAGCGTGGCCAATTAACTTAAAAAAGGGTGATCCGGATGTGATTAAAGCAAATCTGATGAATGTAATCCTTGGTTCCGGATTCTCATCGCGTCTCAATCAAAACCTGCGTGAAAAACACGCCTACACCTATGGCGCCGGATCGAGCATAGCGAGCGATATGATTGTTGGTAATTTCAATGCCTCGACCAGCGTCAGAAACGAGGTGACGGACAGCGCTATTTACGAGATCATGTATGAGTTAAAGAGAATCATCAACGAAACTGCCGGAGAAAATGAACTGGCTTCTGCCAAGGCTTTTGTCACTGGTAATTTTTCCCGCTCACTCGAAAATCCTCAGACCATTGCAAACTTCGCCCTCAATGTGAAACGCTATGGACTTCCGGCAGATTATTATACCAACTATCTGAAAAATGTGGATGCTGTTACCCTGGATGATATCAAGGCCATGGCAGCAAAGTATATAAAACCCGAAAATGCCAACATAATTGTAGTAGGCAAAGGTGCGGAAGTTGCAGAAAAACTCGCTGCTTTTGGAGAAGTAAAATATTACGACATCTATGGAAATAACTATGTTCCGGTGAAATCGGAAATCCCTGCAGGGGTTACAGCCGCGACTGTGCTGGATAAGTTCCTGGAAGCCGTCGGTGGTAAAGAGAAAGCCATGACACTTACAGATTTGAGAATGGCTATTACCACAGAGGTACAAGGCATGTCGCTCGAAATAGCAGTGCTGAGCAAGGCTCCCAATAAATCCAAAACGGTGGTGACGATGGGCGGTCAGACCGTTATGAATTCCGTATTTGATGGAGTAAATGCCAGTATGTCGCAGATGGGTCAAACAGTACCTGTAGGAGAGGAGCAAAAAGCCGATATGGCATTTGATGCAGCAATTATCTCTGAATTACTCATCGCCGAACTTGGATTAGAAACCCAACTCACCGGAATAGAAACCATCGGTGGCAAAAAGGCCTATGCTGTGGAAATCACTAAGCCGTCAGGTAGCAAGACAACATTCTATTATGATATTGAATCAGGACTTAAGGTTCGTACGAGTACCGTGGCTGAAGGGCCGCAAGGTGCCATGCTGCAGAATACCGATCTTTCAGATTACAGAGATGTGGAGGGAGTGAAGTTTCCCTTTGTCATGATTCTGCCTATGGGCCCGATGAATATGACAGGCAGCGTTCAAAAAATTGAATTGAACACCGGCATCAGCGACAGCGAGTTCGTGGTGCAATAACAACCTTGATTTATAAACTGATAAAAAGCCATGCCGTAGGGTTTGGCTTTTTTTGTTCGCACGAATCAATCCGTAACTTTAAGGCCGGGTGATTCTAAACATTTCATCAACTAACTTCTTTGACCTTTAATAGCCTTATATCAATGAAACGAAAGGAAGACTTCAAGCTGGCCAAACCACACACGGTTCATACATTTTGCCGCATATGCGAATCACTTTGTGGCCTGGAAGTCACGGTGCAGCATAATAAAATCATTGAAGTAAAACCCGACGAAAACCATGTGGCTACGGAAGGATTCAGTTGTATCAAAGGATTGAAACAACACGAAATGTACGACTCACCCGACCGTTTGAAATTTCCTATGAAGAAAACGGACAAAGGGTTCGAGCGTGTTTCATGGGAAGCAGCCATGAAGGATATTGGGACGAAAGTAAAGAAAATTGTCCACGAGGACGGTCCGAACAGTGTGGCGATGTATGTTGGTACTGCGGCAGGTTTCAGCGTCCTTCATCCGGTATTTGCCCAGGGCTTCATGACGGGCCTGGGATCGCGAAGCTTATATTCATCATCCACACAGGATTGCAGTAATAAATTCGCCGTATCACGCCATGTGTACGGGTTTCCCTTCACCCTGCCTTTTCCGGACATCAGCCACACCAATTGTCTTATCATTGTGGGAGCGAACCCTGTGATATCGAAGTGGTCATTTCTCCAGGTGCCAAACCCGATTAAGAAGCTCAAAGCTATGGAGGAGCGGGGAGCTAAGATATTTGTCATTGACCCGCGAAAGACGGAAACAGCGAGGACAGCCGGCGAGCACATTTTTATACGGCCCGGAACTGACGTGTTCTTCTATTTGTCGTTTCTCCATGAATTAATCGCCATGGGCGGCATCGATAAAGCGAGAGTCGAGCAACACATGACCGGTTACGATGATCTGGAAAAAGTTGTAGCGCCATGGCCTGCGACACGAACGGAAATAATCACCAAAATCCCATCGGCGAAACTGAAGGAATTGGTTAAAATTTACAAAGAAAGCAATGGCGCTGCACTCTATTGCTCTACAGGCGTGAATATGGGCGGAAATGGCGCAATGGCTTATTGGCTTCAGGAAGTGATCAATGCTGTTTCCGGAAATCTCGACCGGAAAGGTGGCACACTGGTAGGTAAAGGTATCATCGACTTCATAAAATTTGGCGCGAAAAAGGGTTTACTCATGCGCAACGACCGGTCGCGCATCGGGAACCTGCTCTCAGTCAATGATGCCTTTCCGGGAGGCATTCTCGCCGATGAAATACTCACACCTGGCAAAGGACAGATCAAAGCGCTTTTCGTTACCGGCGGTAACCCGCTGATTACCATGGCCGATGCCGGGAAGTTACGCGAAGCATTCCGCCAGTTGGAATTACTTGTCTGCCTTGATATTCTTCCAGGTGAGACTTGTCAGGAGGCGCATTATCAATTACCCTGTAGTGACCCGCTTCAACGCCCCGATTTGCCTTTTATCTTCCCATTGATGCTGGGCCTTCAGGAAAAGCCTTATCTCCATGCGACCAGAGCAGTGATTAAAATGGAGGCTGAGCAGCGCAATGAATCATCGATCTATGTTGATTTGGCACGAGCTTGTGGTAAGCCGCTATTTGGCTCATGGATTACGCAGTTATTTTTCGAGATCATCTCTTCCTGGAAGAAGTTAATTATCGGAAGAAAATTTAGTACGGTACCACAGGAATTTGTTCTTAATCTGCTATTGAGAATATGCGGCCAGAAGAGTTTCAACCAACTTCTGAAATTTCCTAACGGAAAACTTCGAAAAGACCATGAAGAAAAAAGCTTTCTCGGCAAACGCGTAGTAACTTCTAATGGAAAGGTAAACCTGGCACCGGAACCTTTGATGCAAATGACCGCCAGACTCGAAGCTGACTTTGAAAAAGAGCTGAAAACCCAGGAATCGCTCAAACTGATCACTAAGCGCGCCGTCACCACGCACAATTCCTGGACCCACAATCTGGAAAGGATGATCTCCAGAGGCCGGGATACCAATTACCTGTATATGCATCCGCTTGATGCAGAATCGCGAAAACTTCAGGACATGGACCTTGTCGATGTGGAATCAAAAACCGCTAAGGTGAGAATCAATTTGAAATTGCTCGATGAGCTCATGCCGGGCACGGTAGCTTTGCCGCATGGGTGGGGGCACCAGGAAGCGACGGGTTTATCGGTGGCAAGTAAAACGAAAGGAGTGAATGTAAATATCCTGGCGGCAGCCGGGCCCGAAAACCTGGAGCCGGTGTCGGGTATGGCGCACCTCACAGGTATACCTGTAGAAGTAACTAAGGCAAAAGGCAAGAAGGCAGAGACGTGGTCGGGGATGTGATTATCCCAATCCGGGGTGTTTAAGTTCTTGAAATCTGATTGCTGGTGATCGTTAGGACTGCAAGATCAGATATTCGTATTGGTCCCTACTCTCCTTCGGTTTGCGCAGGACAGGCTTCACGTAATAACGGTGTAGTCATTTGTCTATTTTCATTTCTACAAGTTTAGCAAGGTCCATGTCAGGTTGAGCGGAGTCGAAACCTCAATATTCCATTTTCACTTTTTATTAACTGTAAATATAAATACGTAAAAAATGTGGTGGTTTTGTGGGCATGAGGGAGTCGTTTTATACAAATCAGATAATTTCTGATTGACAAAATGTGGAGTATTTTCAAAAAAATGAGTTATCATTGCAGCATAGCGTCTCAAAGACGCATCAATCAAGTGGAACTTCTCCACATTAAAAAATCCCATAAATTTTCATGAACTTCAATTTCATTTAGTAGACGATGACTATCAGTAATTTAAAAAATGATTTACCGGCGAGTATCGTTGTATTTCTTGTTGCCCTTCCTCTATGTCTTGGTATTGCCCTGGCATCGGGGGCGCCCTTGCTTTCGGGTATAGTTGCCGGTATAGTTGGAGGTATTGTTGTTGGTGCATTAAGTGGGTCTCAGACAAGTGTGAGTGGGCCGGCAGCCGGCCTTGCTGCTGTAGTGCTCTCAGCCATCACACAACTGGGCGCTTTTGAATTATTCCTTACTGCTGTCATCATCGCCGGGTTTATCCAGCTCTTTATGGGTTTTCTAAAGGCGGGCATTTTTTCCGACTTCATTCCAAGCAATGTGATCAAAGGGTTATTAGCGGCGATCGGGATTATTTTGATTTTAAAGCAAATCCCCCATGCTCTTGGTTATGATGCCGACTATGAGGGTGACTTTTCATTTTCGCAATTGGATGGGGAAAACACCTTTTCAGAAATAATCAAGGCCTTTGGCGCCATTAGCCCCGGAGCATTGATTATAAGTGTTATCTCTTTGTTTATACTGATCATTTGGGACAAAACGCCCTTGAAAAAAATCAAGTTTTTACCAGCATCCTTAATGGTGGTAATCCTGGGTGTGTTGATTGATATCTTTTTTCACCGTTACATACCTCAACTTGCTATAGAGTCCATTCACCTTGTCAATATTCCCGCTGTAGATTTGTCCAGTTTGGGTTCATTAATATATATACCGGAGTTATCACATTTTGCAAACCATAACATCTGGATTGTCGCATTTACGGTAGCGATTATAGCCTCTATAGAAACCCTTTTAAATATCGAAGCAATAGATAAGATCGATCCGCACAAGCGTTTTTCACCACCCAACAGGGAGTTAGTGGCGCAAGGTGTAGGTAACATTGTTTCTGGTTTCCTGGGGGGCATTCCTGTCACTTCGGTCATTGTGCGAAGTTCAGTAAATATCCAGGCTGGAAATGCAACAAAACTATCTGCAATTATCCATGGAGTATTTATGTTATTAAGTGTTTTGATGCTTGGTACTTTGTTAAATCATATTCCGTTGGCATCCCTGGCGGCAATCTTATTGGTTACTGGATATAAATTGGCCAAGGTAGAGATTTTTAAAAGCATGTATAAAAAGGGTTGGGATCAGTTTGTTCCGTTTATCGTCACGGTTGTTGGCATCGTATTTACCGACTTGTTAATTGGAGTCATTATCGGATCGTTTACCGCGGTATTCTATTTAATGCGAAGCAACTTCAGGAATCCATTTGTCAAAGAGGAAAACAAATTGCACATCGGTGAGGTGGTTAGGTTAGAATTGCCTACCCAGGTATCTTTTATCAACAAAGCTTCGATCAAAGTGACGCTTTGGGATGTTCCTGAAAATACGAAAGTATTGATCGATGCATCAAAAACGGACTACATTGATAATGATGTTCTGGAGATTATTGAGGATTATAAGAATGTGGTTGCGCCGGAAAAGAACATCCAGCTCAATATTTTGGGCCTGAAAGATAAGTACAAAATGACTGATCATATTCAGTTTATTAATGTACTGGATAAGGAAACCCAACAAAAACTGACTCCAGGCGACGTATTGGCGCTACTCAAACAAGGAAATGAGCGTTTTGTGAAAGGGAAATGGACCGATAAATACCTGCTTCACCAGGTAAATGCCACTTCTATGGGTCAAAACCCGATGGCTGTATTGATCGGCTGCATTGATAGCAGGACATCACCGGAAATATTATTTGATGCAGGAATAGGCGATTTACTAACCATCCGCATCGCTGGGAACATAATCAATCCGGAAATTATCGGCAGTTTGGAAATCTCCGTAAAGAAACTTGGGGCTAAATTGATTGTAGTTAAGGGACACTCAAACTGCGGTGCTGTCGCACTTTCTTTGGCAAACGTGATGGATGAGAGCATCCATAGGGTTACATCTAAGATTCTTACCGTAGCTAAAAATTGCGGTTGCTACCCAAACAAGGAAAACCTGAGCGACCTGGAAATAATGGAGAAGGTATCCAAAGAAAATGTGCGGAATTCCATAAGGGAAATACTGGAACAAAGCCCATACCTGAAGTCGAGGATTGAAAAAGGAGAGATTGGCATTGTATCCGCTTACCACAATGTGACAGAAGGAATTGTCTATTTTGACGAACTCATCTAATCGAGAACCTATTTTGCTTTTGAGAGCTAAACCCAGGGACTGGATTGATTTGCCGATCGGACTGATAAGTAAGTGAGTCATGGTTTAGACCTATGGAGATTTACCCATAACTCATCATTTATAACTCATAATTCATCACTTGCCTCACGCCGACTTTTTTTGCGTCAGCGTCTTTTCATAAAACGCGCTGATGACTTCCGTGAGTTTATCAAATTCCAGCAAAAATCCATCGTGACCATATTCTGAGTCGATTTCTGCGTATATGGCACCATCGACATGGGCAGTAAGGAACTTCTGTTCTTTCACGGGAAAAAGTATGTCACTCTCAATACCTAGGAATAAACTCCTGGCTTTTATTCGTTTCAGTGCTTTTTCAATGCCACCTCTGTTACGTCCGACATTTTGAGAATCCATGGCTTTGGAAATAATCCAGTAAGAAAATGCATTAAAACGCTTTGCCATTTTTACCCCCTGGTAATTCTGGTAAGATGATGCTTTGAAATTGTCATAGACATCATCAGAAATTTCATGCTGCTTTAGTTCATAGCTGCCATAATTACGATACGACAAAAGGCCAACAGCCCGCGCTGCCTTCATTCCCTCTATACCGGCATTGTCATTGCTTTCG
>JBGSYX010000353.1:0-5929 GCA_041750735.1 Cyclobacteriaceae bacterium | reverse complement strand
GATTTAACTCAACAGCCCATGTTTCAGTCGGAAAACTTCCTTTCGGGAATTGTGGATGAACAATTACTGCAAGAGTATTTAGCCTATTATACGCCAAGCCTTTTTAGTTGGGAAAAAATACTAAATACCCAGGGTGGTCAGGTGATATATGAACAGTCAAAACTGGTGGAAACCAACAGAGTATTGCTGGATAAGATTAGGATTTATGGCAATGAGATAAGGACTAACGATGTTGTGCTGCACACCAATATGAATGCATCTTCCTACTTTATCATGTCAAATCCCAAGTTTCTCACTTCCCTTTATGAGCAAAAAACAGAAAATGTCCCTGGTTACCTAAAAATGTTACAAAGTGGCACATCGCTGCTGGAGGTGATACAGACCATAAGGCCCTACAGGCTCGAAGGAAGCAATATCGTGTTCAATGGGACAAGCAACTCTCTATTGGCCCAGGGCGGAGCGTTAATCGTCATTGATGGAGTGAACCGTGGTACTGATGCTTCTATTCTGCGGAATATAAGTTCGTTTGATGTCGCTAAAATTTCTGTAAGCACCAATCCCGTGGATATACAACGGTACACAGGGCTCAATTCCGTGGGCTTAATTGAAATTTGGTTGAAAAAAGGCGAGGTGGAGAGTACCTTACCAAAGAAGGGCTCTGATGACGATTTGATTTTCACCCCAGTGAGCCATGAAAAGGCCAACAATCCAAATCCGGACTTCCGCAGCACATTGCATTGGTATTCAGGCACTTCAAAGGCAAATGAAAAATGGCAACAACAGTATTTCAATTCTGATTTGCTTTCGTCGGTCGTAGTCCGTTTTTATTTGATACCAACTAATGGGATTCCGATGATTTTCCAGGATCACTATCAGGTTGATCCGAATTAATACGTTTCAGCACGATTTGTTCATTGATTTTTTCTATGAGAATATCGTAAAACTCCTTCATGTTTTTGTTCATCTCCCGGGTCAATACCCTCACAGGAAATTCTACCTTCATATTGATCTGGATGGACGCATCCAACAAGCGGGTAGTATATTGGAATTTACCCATGTTTGATGGTAACGAAAATAATTCGCTGCGCGGCATACCCACTACTTCAAAGCCATTGGGAATGTTTATAGTCATGATCTGGTTGAATGTATTTTCATATGGCAGTTCGATAGGATAGTTCTTTCGGTCTTCATTGAATGGGTTGCTTTGAAACTCATCAAAAATGAAGGGGTCAAAATACATCAGGGATTCATTCACTGCACAAGATTCACCCGATTTGATACTGTAATTCACTTTCAGTGGTCTGGAAAGTGAATTTTGGTTTTCAATTACAGCAGTATCGAGTTTGGCAATATTTTTATTTTTCAACTGGTCGTAAATAAACTGGTTGCCCGATTTCCTGATTCCCAACCGCATGCCCTGGGCATCATATCCATCGTATTGCGATGAAACCTTGTATTCCGGAAAGCCCTGATCATCAAAATGCACTTCAATCAAATACAACTGCTTACTTTTATGATCAATATTCATTTTCATCCAGTCAGGATTATCTTTACGAATCACAAACCCCTCATCGACGAAATCGTTTTGTCCGGGGAATCGAAAACTTCCTTCTTCACTTGCGGCATTCATGAAAAATTGACCATTTGAGAGAACTGCAACGGCGATCATCCTGTTGAATTGGGATAGTAATGGGAATAATTTCGTGATGTTGCCATTGCTCCTGGTTGAAATGAGAACAGGGTATGCTTCAATGCCTGCTGCTTTCAATAAACTGACCAGGTACAGGTTGATATCCGCTGTATTGCCAATTTTACCTTCAATGAAAGCAGATGCTTTTTGCGAATTGTAAATAGCATTGCGCTCGTTCCAATTACAATTTCGGCCGACATAATCATAAATGATCTCTAACTTTTCAACCGGGGATTTATCCTGAACCTCCAATTTCTCAAGTACTTCTTCATAATGTTTATTTTCTCTTCCAAAGCTGAGATACTCGCTTCCGTCAGAAACCTCTCTGCTCAGATCAGCCCATGATCCCAAAACACTTTCTTCTTTATAAGTCCTGGAAGCCTCATCAAATTTCTTGTAGCTGACAAGTTGAAACTTGATTTTTTCAGCATAATTGTCAATATCATAAACAAATACCTGGGGTTTTTTAGGTGCAAGATCTGTAAGTACAAATTTATTTGTTATGACATTTCTGTATTTGGCGGCTAACTTATTTCCTGACATCAAAGACGAATAAACCAAATCGTCAGGGAAGACAACCTCTAGCTCGCTGTATAATACAGGTAGCTCCTTTTGGAAATACCATTCATCCAGACTCAGGTAATCCTTTGTTGTTTTTAAACTGATGTATTCTATAATCGACTCTTCTTTCACAGAAGGAAATGTGAATTTTTTAGCCTTCCAATTTTCATTAATGTCAATGGTAAATACCTCACTCCCTTTTATTTCGGTCTTCTCCAGTTTTCCTCCGGGAAGTATATTGATGGTCTGTGCCTTCACTGAAGTGATTTTCTCAAGTTCGTCCTTTACATAATATGGTAGGGTAACATCGGCATGCTCCAGGCCATTTCTGTTCAGAATTTTTAATCGTACATGGGTTTGTATTATAATATGTCCATACTGGACATTGATGTTTTGGTATTCACCCAGGATCACCGCTGAAGCTGATGAATCCAATTTGGTGATCTTAAGATTCATTTCGGCTTCAGATAGCTTCGACCATTTCAAAACATCAGACTGCGAAAGACCCATGAAGGGTGAAAAGAAACTGATAAAAAAACAGGCGGCAAGGAGAGATTTCATTGTCAGGATAGTTAAAAAGTACCTTAATCCAAAAAGCTTATTAAATTAAACTAATTCCTTCCGGATTTTCAATACGCTGTAACAAACTGAACCTGATATACCATAAAAAAGGGAAAGCGCCCCGTCGCTCTCCCTTTTTATAATGAATCGTTCGATGAATTAAACTTTATATTTTTCATAGAACTTGTCCCACGGAGCGCGTTTTGGCCGGTCGAGAAGGCGGTTAACATTGTCGTTGCCAATAATTCTTTCCGTAACCGGATCCCATTCAAGGTCCTGTTTCATCAGCATAGCGATATTGCCGAGATGCGCCAGTGTTATGGATCTGTGGGCAATTTCTGCAGGAGCGATGGGTTGTTCCCTGGAATAAATACAATCTATGAAATTGCGATAGTGGTTTTCGCTTTTATAGAGATGGATTTCATTATCCGCAATTACCGAATCCAGTATAGAAGGATCGCTGGCTTCATGTTTTCCCCGATTAGCCCAAAGCCATCCTTCTGATCCTTCAAAAGTGATTCCTCCCCGCTCATCGGATGAAATAATGAGTTTGACACCGTTCTGATACATACATTCAAAGTAATATTTACTTGCTGTATTCCAGACAGGGTGGAGAGTGCAACTGCTTTGTGCATTCTGGATTTTCACCGGCCCTGTGAGTTCTGTATCCATGCCCCACTGTGCAATGTCAGGATGATGGCCTCCCCAGTCTGTCACCTGGCCACCGGAATAGTCCAGCACCCAGCGGAAGTTGACAAATGTGCGGCATGGGCTGTAGGCAGCTTGTGGAGCTGGGCCGAGCCACATTTCATAATCGAAATCTTTCGGAACAGGTTCAGGAAACATGTTGAGGCCGGTCCGACCATAATCCGGAGTGCCGCCTGGCAATCCACAGCGGACAGTGTGGAGTTCACCGATTCTGCCATTTCTCACAAGTTCGCAGACACGACGGAAATTGTAATCGGAGCGCTGCTGACTGCCTGTTTGTAATATGACATCGTGGTGTTTCACAGCATTGCTCATAGCTCGTCCTTCGGCGATAGTCAGCGAAAAAGGCTTCTGGCAATAAATATCCTTTTTCTCTGAAGCAGCGTTTAGTACATGAAGACAATGCCAATGGTCCGGCGTTGCTATGAGCACAGCATCAATATCGCTGCGCTCCAGTACCTCCCTGAAATCTGTGTACTCTTTAACTCCCTTGTAGGTCTTGCCTGTTTTCTCGGAGTAATGCGCTTCCACCACTTCCCGCAGAAATTCCCTGCCAGCGACTTTTCCATCCCAATAACCGGCACTTTTGCGATTCACATCACAAACTGCCGTAATCTGAACCCGCTCGTCAAGCAGGAATTCTCCTGTATCGTTACTGCCCTGATTGCCCGCACCTATTACGGCCAGATTGATCCGATCAGACGGCGCTTTTCGACCTCCTTTTTTAGTGTTGCACGATTGGATGATCATTGGCGCAGCAAGGATGGCGGTGGCTGCAAGACTGGATTTTTTAAGGAATTTTCTTCTGTTTGTTGTTTCCATTGTTGGGTGTTATTTTTTAATAAAAAATCTACGTCAAGGTAAAAATTTGAATGATAAAATTATCATCATTAAGTTTCAATGCACGTCCGGTGACCAGTTTGCCATAAGGATCATGGCTCCGGCAGTACCATCCATGGTAGGTTCGTTGGTCGAATAATCACCAATATCATCATGATAAACGACAATTTCATTTTGGAACAATTGAAATTCATCAGGTTCTGAAAGGTGCAGACCTAAGAGATTATCATTAATTGATTTGTAAATAGGACCATCTATTAAGCCCCCCGGTATCATTTTTTTAGTTTTAGCCCAAATACTTGTATGCACATCGAGGGGGTATTCTCCGGTTGATGGCATGCCCGTAAACATGGACGTTCCCCATGGATTATTACCAAATAACCAGTCGCGGTGTTGAAGCCCAAGTTGATGATATTGCATATCACCAGTCATTTTCTCATACAATAAAACCTGTGTCACAAAGGATGTAAGCAAATTGTTGGAACACCATAAAAACGGAACGCCAATTCCGAATGGATTTGACATGGCCCGTTTTGAAACATTCTCAATTTCTATTTTATAAAAACCGGCAAGCTTCGATTTAAATTCCACATCAACCTGGTCATAGAGAGCAAAATGACCCATATTGATAAATGGATAAAATTGGTAATGGTCGGCTGAATCTAGCATGAGCCAGTTATCCGTATTGGCTTCCAGAGCATATTTTTTTGCATCTGCCAAGTATGCCGATTCGCCTGTAAGACGAAAAAGTTCGGCAGCACCCCATTCCATATCGTCTGCCCAGGTTTGTTCATTGTATCTGTATGGAGCACTGAATGAATTGCCCTGCTGGAAACCCTCATTGGCTTTGCCAAGATCATATACACTCAAAGCCGCCATGCGACACTTGATGGCGTAGGCTGTGTCTATTTTTTCAAAGACCTGTGCTCCCAATGCAAGCGCAGCAGCACTTCTACCTGCAACATTTGCATAACCGGTCGCCTGGCTTTTATATACATTTAAACCCTGTGGTTTTCCGTTGGCAACGTAGGCCACCCGGTAACTGTTTGAGCCCCATCCATAATTCGAAGGGTCCTGATCAGGCATCTTCCATCCGACGTGATCACGATCGTCGGCAACCTGGTGAATCAATTGGTCAGGCGTAAAATGCAACTTCAATATCCAGTCAAGGCCCCATTTTGCCTCATCCAATACATCTGGTATCCCATTCGGGTAGGGTTGGCCGAGGGCATTGCTTTTGTCGGAGAATTTTTTGGGGAAGAGTTTATAAGCTACAAGCATATGTGCCGTAGCGTAGCTCCCGGTTATCAGGTATTTTAGTTGGTCGCCGGCATCATGCCACCCTCCGCTCACATCCACAAAGGTAGAATCGCTTAAATTTCCATAGAATATCCGGCCATCACGCTGATGACAAACCGCATCAAGGAATGGATTATACCCGCATCGCTGCTGACGCATAAAAGTGAGCAGGTCATCGGTAGTATTGCGATATATGTCTGATGATATAGTAAACGTCTGGCTTCTGATTCCGGAATTTACACTCCTTAAAAAATAGCTACCTGGAGATTC
>JBGSYX010000352.1:0-11489 GCA_041750735.1 Cyclobacteriaceae bacterium | reverse complement strand
GACGAGGCCAAGCAACGCGAACAAATACTGGATTTGATGAAATCCCATATAGAGGTGTTAATCGTAACTGCTGTAAACAGTGAATCGTGCGGCAGTTTGGTTGACATGGCCAAGGAGAAAGGCATAAAGGTGATCGCTTATGACCGACTCATCCGTGATTGCGACCTCGATTACTACATTTCATTTGACAACGTGCAGGTAGGCGAAATGCAGGCAGATTATCTGGCCCGAATAAAACCTACTGGCAAATATGCTCTACTCGGTGGCTCCCCCAAAGACAATAATTCCATGCTGCTTCACTTGGGACAAATGAACATACTTCAACCACTTATCATCAGAAAAGACATTGAGGTTGTAATTGATAAAAACGTAGACAACTGGGACCCACAGGTCGCTTATGACATTATTAATAACTATTTGAATGGATCGAACGAACTTGATGCGGTAGTAGCCTCCAATGATCAGATTGCCGGGGGTGTCTGCAGGGCACTAATAGAAAAAGGCCTGATCGGAAAAGTCCTTGTTTCAGGTCAGGACGCTGAAACCCCAGCTTGTAAGCGCATCATGAACAACGAGCAAACAATGACTGTTTACAAATACGTTGAATCACTCGCCAATGCTGCGGCTAATGTAGCTATTGCCCTGGCACGCGGTGGAAATATTCCGTATTCGCAGACCACCATAAATAACGGCCAGATCATGGTCCCGGCCATTATGTTGCCCAACGCGATTCAAGTTACCAGGGAAAATATGCGAATGACAGTGATTGCAGACGGTTTTATCGACGAGAAAGAGGTTTTTGGAAATAGTTCGCTTTGATCATTCTAAAAAGGATTTGTATCAATGCGCTTCAGCCAATATACTCCTTACCCGACAATTTTAAACATAACTTGACCTGAGGCTCCTAGGCACTTATATTAAAGTGGTTTAGCGTCTGAGGGAATTTATTCCAAGATCTTTATTATCCGTCCAGCACTTAATATTTCGTAATCATAAGGAAGTGAAGAAGTCATTGCCTTTATCGTCCACGATAATGAAGGCCGGGAAATTCACAACCTCAATTTTCCGCACGGCTTCCATACCAAGGTCCTCAAAATCCACCAGCTCTACCGCCTTAATGCTTTCTTTCGCCAGAATAGCTGCTGGCCCTCCAATCGATCCGAGGTAAAATCCTCCGTGTTTCTTGCAGGCTTCGGTCACTTGCTTCGAGCGGTTTCCTTTGGCCAACATCACCAGCGAACCGCCCAGGCTCTGGAATTCATCCACATAAGAATCCATCCTTCCGGCTGTCGTGGGGCCGAAACTACCTGACGGCATACCTTCCGGCGTCTTAGCCGGACCCGCATAATATACCGGGTGGTTTTTGAAGTATTCAGGCATGGGTATTCCTGAATCGATCATTTGCTTGATTTGGGCGTGGGCTATATCGCGAGCGACGATCAGGGTTCCATTGAGTGACAACCTGGTTTTTATGGGGTATCTGGATAATTCCTTTAGAATCTTATCCATTGGCTGGTTGAGGTTGATTTCAACAGGTTTTTCGAGATGCGGCTCCACGGCTGGAAGAAACCTCGCAGGGTTCGTCTCTAATTGTTCAAGAAAAATACCTTCAGCGGTGATTTTACCCTTGATATTGCGATCAGCACTACAACTCACCCCTACCCCTACCGGGCACGAAGCAGCGTGCCTTGGCAAGCGAATAACGCGCACGTCATGGACAAGGTACTTTCCTCCAAACTGGGCGCCGATGCGACTTTCCTGACATATCTGTTGAATTTTAGCTTCCCATTCCAAATCGCGGAAAGCCTGACCTCCGTCGTTACCTGAAGTTGGCAGGGAATCCAGATTGCCTGTTGAGGCTTCCTTCACTGTTTTTAACGTTGCCTCAGCAGAAGTGCCACCAATGACTACAGCCAGGTGGTAAGGCGGGCAGGCCGCTGTACCAAGGTCCGCAATCTTTTCCTTAACGAACTTCGAGAGTCCTTCCTCAGTGAGAAGCGCTTTTGTCTGCTGGTACAGGAAGGTCTTATTGGCAGAACCGCCTCCTTTTGCAAGAAATAGAAATTCGTAAGTATTCCCAGGTTTTGAATAGATATCAATTTGTGCGGGCAGGTTGGTGCCAGTGTTTTTTTCCTCGGTCATGGTAAGTGGAACCACTTGAGAATAGCGCAAATTTTTAGTCTTATAAGTTTCATAAATACCTTTGGATAAGTATTCTGCATCCTCTACACCAGTCCATACATTTTCGCCTTTTTTACCGATGACTATTGCCGTACCGGTATCCTGGCAGGTCGGCAATTGTCCCTCAGCAGATATTACCTGGTTCTTCAACAGTGTATGAGCGACGAAGCGGTCATTGTCAGTGGCTTCGGGATCCTCGAGTATATTGGAGAGTTTTTGAAGATGTGATGCCCGCAAATAAAACCCAACATCATACATTGCCTCTTGCGCCAGCAATGCAAGACCTTTAGGATCAACCTTTAATATGGAACGCCCGTCCACTTCTATGGTGGATACATAATCCGAGGTCAGCTTGCGGTATTCGGTTTTGTCGGGTCCGACAGGAAAGGGTTTTTGATATGAAAATTCTGCCATGATGAAGATAGTTCAGTACTTGATATGATGGTATTTATTAAGTTAACAAAGATAGCATCGACATGATTGTAAAGGATGACTTTGCACAGTTTTCAAAAACATTTAATAACTTTAAGAATAAAGATTTCGGTTTAATCTTGAAAAAGTTACCATCTCTTCAGCCATGATTATCTTAAAAATCATTTCTTTCTCATTACTTTTCTTTAGTGAAATGTCCGAATTGAAAATCCTTCAAACCGAGTTGCATGGCGCCTGGCAATCGGAAGATGGCGTGATAGTGATTTTTGCCGGCAATTATTTTTCAATGGCTGGTTTCAAGGAGAAGGAATTTTTATTCACCAGTGGTGGTTCATGGAAAATCAATGCTAATTCCATTGAAATGTTTACTGAATTCGACACAAGAAATCCGGAGTCTGTCGGAATGTCCCAGTCTCTCGGAATAAAGATTAATGATGCCAAGCTGGATATAAATGGCATTTCTTATACTAGAATTGATGATGGAACTCCAGGTAAACTTCATGGAATCTGGCTGTTTTCAAACCGCGTTGTAGATGGCAAACCTGGTACCCCGCGCAGCAGCGATGACCCGCGCAAAACAATGAAAATCCTCAGCGGCACACGGTTTCAATGGATTGCTTTTAATATACGGACAAAGGAATTCTTTGGCACCGGAGGCGGAACATACACCACCATCGATGGCAAATACACTGAAAAAATTGACTTTTTTTCCAGAGACTCTTCACGGGTCGGAGCTGCACTAGAGTTTGATTTCAGGATCGACGGGGCCGACTGGCATCACCAGGGATTGAACAGCCGTGGCGAACCGCTCTATGAAATTTGGACATCACGAAAGTAAGCAAATGGAATAACAGTTAAAACTATGGAAGAATCATACTTTTTAAACTTGTAAAAACTCATTCATGAAGATCCAAGCCCCCAAACGCATTGCCGCCATAGATATATTCAGAGCCGGCACCATGTTTCTGATGATTTTTGTTAATGACCTTTGGACACTCGAGGGAGTACCCCAATGGATGGAACATGCGAAAGCTTCCGAAGACCGGATGGGCATGTCGGACTGGGTTTTTCCCGGATTTTTATTCATCGTCGGACTATCAATACCGTTTGCCCAGGAGGCCCGAAGTAAAAAGGGCGAATCTACCATACAGATTTTTCTCCATATTCTCAAGCGCAGCGCAGCTCTGATCATCATGGGCTTCTACATGGTAAATCTCGAAAACATCAACAGCGAACTCCTTAGCATTCCCAAGACTGCCTGGCAATTACTGATGGCCACAGCTATTGTGTTGATCTGGAACAACTACCCGAATAAAAAAGCATTTGGAACCATTCCCGGGTGGGTTTTTCAGATACTTGGTATCATGATACTCGGATGGCTGGCGCTGATTTATAAAGGAGGCAGCGCTGCTACTCCATCAGGCATGGAGCCTCATTGGTGGGGGATTTTAGGGATTATCGGTTGGGCATATTTGCTGGTCGCTTCCCTGTATCTTTTTTTCGGAGAAAAAACTGTCTTATTCTCCATAATTGTTCTGTTCTTCTATCTCCTGAATGCCTTTGAATTTGTAAACCCATTTAAGAATGTGCTTTCAATTAAACTGATGGTTGGCGCCAGCAATCACGCCATAGTAGCCACCGGGGTGATTACTTCCATGGTTTACGCGTATTTTTCCCGCACGGGTAAAGACGAAAGATTTATGCTTTTTATCATTGCCGGAGCGGTATTGCTCTTAGTGTATGGTTTGCTCACCAGGCCAATATGGGAAATTTCAAAGATCCGTGCTACCCCTTCCTGGGTGGGTATCTGTACGGGTATAAGTCTCGCTGTATTTGGCATATTGTATATCATAACCGATCAATATAAGAAGACACGTTGGGCGGCAATCCTCTCCCCTGCCGGTCGCAGCACGCTGACATGCTACTTAGTGCCGTACTTCTACTATGCCTTACTGGTTATTGTCGGTTTCTACCTTCCTGAATCACTACGGACGGGCTACGTAGGAATTATCAAATCACTGTTATTCGCCCTGCTCATCGTATCAATTACCGGCCTGCTCGAAAAAGTATCGATTAGGCTGAAAGTATAGCTGGTACAAATTGCTGATACAGGTCATTGTTTCCAGACCTCATCCATTTGTAATTTTATGGATAAACGCATGATGCATGAATACTATTCCCACAACACAGAAATACCTTCTCACCCTACTCCGGATAGCCATTGGATGGCATTTTCTTTATGAGGGTATTGCGAAAATATTCACACCAAACTGGTCTTCGGCCAGTTACTTACTCAATGCAACAGGTCCGCTGGGGGGTATTTTCAGAGGCATGGCGGCAAATCAATTTATCGTTTATTTAACTGATTATACGATCATCTTTGGGCTCATTGTCCTGGGATTAGCACTCTTTATAGGGATTGCATCACGGGCAGCAGCGTTTGGTGCCGCTGGTTTACTGGCCATGTTCTACATTTCCAATCCACCCTTATCGGCTAACCCGATCGGCTATGGTGTGGAAGGTCACTACCTAATTATCAATAAAAACCTCATAGAACTCATTACACTGGTGATCCTTGGTTTATTACCTAAGGCATGGTTCTACAGCGTTGAAAACATCAAAAAAACCATTAAGGAATCGGGCATCACCAATGTGGCAGATGTCCCTAAAGAAGCAAATCATTACCTAAACAGCCAGTCGGTGGAGAGGCGTCATGTGGTGAAAAACCTTCTGGCCCTTCCGCTACTCGGTGGATTCGTGTACAGCGTCGCCAAAAATTACGGCTGGGGCAGTCACGAGGAGAGCCACTTGAAAAACCAAATCGGCGGTACCGACGGCTACAGCGGAGCTACCATCAAGGCAGTAAAACAATTGGATATATCTCAATTGATAAAACCAATCCCAAAAGGAACGATCAAAGGTGTGAAAATTGGCAGGCTTATTTGCGGCGGTAACCTTATCAGTGGATTCGCCCACAGCCGTGACTTGATCTATGTTTCCAATTTTCTCAAAAACTATTTTACTACGGAAAAAGTCATCGAGACATTCCGGCTTTGTGAAGCATCAGGTATAAATACCACAGCTGTAGGAACAGGAGAAATGGAGCGTAAAGTGCTACAGACCTACTGGAAACGAGGTGGCAAAATTCAATGGCTCGCCCCTGTTTATCCTGATGAAAAGGACCCGAAAGCAATCATCGATCTCGCGGTCGACAATGGCGCCAAGGGCGTAATGCTCATCGGGAACCTCGGTGACCAGTGGGCCCGTGAAGGAAAATGGGATTTGATCAATAATGTTGTCGAATACACGAAGAGCAAAGGTGTTATTGCCGGTGTGGCGGGGCATGAACTGGAAACTTTCCAGGGTATTGAGGCCAATGGCATCAATGCAGACTTTTATATGAAGACCCTCCACGATACATCGTACTGGTCGTATCGCGATAACGAACCAAAAGAAAAGATGATCATCGACAACTACGCCATTGATAACTATTGGGCCCGCAAACCTCTCGACACCATTCAATTCATGGAAAGCCTCAATAAGCCATGGATCGCATTTAAAGTCCTTGCTGCCGGAGCATTTCATCCGAAGCAAGGCTTCAAATTTGTTTTTGAAAATGGCGCTGATTTCGCTTGTGTGGGTATGTTCGACTTCCAGGTTGTAGAAGACGCCAACACTCTCACAGAAATCTTAGACGACCAGCAATTCAGACGCACAAGAAACTGGATGGCTTAAATATTGGGTTTTATTGCAGTTTATGCCGCGTTGCAGGCACATCCCTCGCAGGATGCCGGTTTTGAACTTTCGCTCACTGACGAAGACTCAGTTTTTTCCTTTTTACTGACACTGCGACCTACATTGTCAAAGCCTATTAACGCCGGGGTGGAGAGTTGCTTTACCATCTTGGTGCCACAGTCATCACAGGCCACAGTAATCTTACCTATTTCGCTAATTGAGTGTTGAACCTCTTTACTGCTGCCACATGCGGCACATCCATAATCATATACTGGCATAATTCAATGGTTTAGTTTTTTAAACGGCGCGAAAATACACAGACCTGGAAAATAAATCAATACCGACCCGCAATCAGCCCATAACCTTCTTCTTATCATGAGCCATTCCTACGAAGCTTATTACATTCCCGGCCACGACCAGCACGGCTCCGGCGACTTTTTGGAAAGGCATTTCCTCTCCTAACCAAAAATGGCTGATAACCATGGTCATCGGAACAATGAGATAAAATATCAGACTTGAAACCGTGGTTGGCAAATAGGTCGTGACCCGTATCCACAAGGAATGTGCGATGAATGTTCCCGGAATTGCCAGGTACAACAATGCCCACCAGTCCACAGTTTGTAGTTGCCAGTTGGTTTCGGGGAAAAAGAGCAGGAAGATCATCAGTGCAAAAGTGAGTTGCCCGATTATTCTGAGTTTTTCGGGTATATTCTTATAATGCTGATGAAGAACCGGAAGCACGGCAAAGCAAAATCCACTGAATATTCCCAATGCCATACCTATTGCGACATCATTGCTCAATGAAAATTCGGGCACAATATAGTACGTCCCCCACATGGCGAAAGCAAGAGCGATAAAATCCCAGACGGTGGGTTTATGATCCCGAAAAAACCAGCCAAGAAAAATCAGGTGAATACCATAAGTTGACATGCCGAGGATACCGATGGATGCGGTGGCCTTTTTGATACTTAAAAAGTAGGTGATCCAATGCATGGCAAAAAACAATCCGATCAGTATCAGCGGAATTATCATCCTTTTATGTAATAAAGAATAAAGTGTTGCAGGTTTGAATACCAGGATTAGAAGCGTTGCCGCGATTCCCAACCGAAAAATCCCAATGGTAAATGTGTTGGCCCCGGTGAATTTAATGAATACCGGTATTCCAGCCATTAATACAAGGGTTATAGCCGCTTCAACTCCAACAGTAAATTTCCTTTCTCTAAACAATGGCTTTAATTTTTTGAAGCTGCAAATAAATGGAACTATAGGGGTCCAACAATTCCTCTAAGTAAAATTCTTATGTTCTACCAGTTAATCTACTCGAATGAGAAATGTACTATTGTAACGCTTGTTCATCACCGAACGGAAAATCAATATTAGGCTCGTGTGAGGCCTGCATCAACATATTTAACTCGATGACAATTTCCGGATGCTGGTCGGCAACATTTGCTTCCTCCCCTGGATCATCCGACAAGTTGTACAATTCCTGCGTTGTGATTTCCGGATCAAATACATGGTATTTCACCAATTTCCAATCACCCTTCCGCACAGCCATCCGCCCACCAAGTTCATGAAATTCCCAGTAGAGAAAATCATGCTGTGTTTGTTGAGCATCACCAAGCAGCGTTGGTAAAAATGAAATCCCGTCGGTCTTCCAAGCTGACGAATCACCGATTATTTTGGCCAAGGTGGGCATCATATCCCAAAATGCTGAAATATGATTCGTTGTAGTACCGGCAGAAATTCTATCGGGCCAGCGGACAATCATCGGCACCCTGATGCCGCCTTCATAAACATCCCGTTTGTATCCTCTCAAAGGACCGTTACTATCGAAATAATCCGGATCAGCACCAGCTTCCAGATGTGGCCCGTTGTCGGATGTAAAGACGATAATGGTATTGTTATCCAGACCGAGGTCATGGACTTTTTGCACTATTTCACCAACCTTGTCATCGAGATAGGTCACCATAGCGGCGAAAGCAGCATGCGCTTCGGGTTGTGAACCATAAGGACCGAGCTTTACATTTTCACCATCATCCGTTCCTTTGAATTCTTTTTCAGGGAGGAATTTCCCGCGGAATTTTGCCATGTATTGCTCCGGTGCGAAAAGCTCGGCATGGGGGAGGATGGCCGGATAGTACATGAAAAAAGGCTTGTCTTTATTCGTTTCCAAGAATTTCAATGCTTCTGCGTGAATTCTGTCCGGTGCATAAGTGCCCCTGGCGAGTGCCTGATTCTCATCAAGCATTACCTTTTCCTGGTTGTGCCACAGATAGTATGGGTAATAATTATGAGCCAGTCGTTGGCAATTATATCCAAAAAATTCATCAAAGCCCTGGTTATTTGGATCACCTTCCGAACCTGGATATCCAAGTCCCCATTTTCCAAATGCTCCTGTAGTGTAGCCGTTGCTTTTAAACATCTCGGCCAGTGTAAATGCATCAGAATCCATAGGCCACTGCCCTTCAGGTTTCCACTCTTTGTTTCCTCTGATCTGTGTATGTCCGGTATGCAGACCCGTCATGAGAGAAGACCGCGATGGGGCGCATACCGTGGAGCCGGAATAATGCTGGGTAAACCTCATTCCTTCCTGAGCCAGCCGATCGATGTTTGGCGTAGCAAACTTTGTTTGCCCATAACAGCTCAGATCGCCGTAGCCAAGATCATCAGCGAGAATGTATATAATGTTGGGTTTTTGATATTGAACCGTCTCGGGCTGCTTTTTTTCCTGACAGTCTGATAGGAAAACACCGATTGTGGCAACAAAAAGTATGTTTGCTCCAAAAATTTTTACTGTAGTTTTCATCATTATTTCAATTCTAATGGTTCGGGCTCGCTAAGTTCTACACCACGGATTTTCTTAAAAACATCAATCATCTCATTCAATTTATCGGGTTGGGCAGATGCCATATTATTTCTTTCGCCAATGTCGTCCATTAAATTATACAATTGATATTGATCCGAATTTCCTAATTCCACATTAACATGCGTGGCCACAGCAGGACCGGCATACGGCGGAATCATCACCCAAATGCCTTTGCGGATGGCGGTCCTGCCTCCGGCTTCCAGTATCAGTTCCTCCCTCCCATCCTGACTTTTACCAAGTAATACATCCAGTAATTCCTGGCTGTCTGATGTTCTCTCTTCGCTGCCTACGAGTCTGGAAAATGATGAGAAGAAATCAATCTGCGATATAACAGCGTCAGAAACTGCCGGGATTATTTTCCCCTGCCAGTAGACTATAAATGGCACCCTGGTTCCAGCTTCAAACAAGCTGTACTTCCCTCCTCTCAACGGACCGGATGGAGTGTGTTTTCCAAGTTTTTCGACGGCCTCGTCGTAGTAACCATCGTTGATGACAGGGCCATTATCACTTGAGAGAATGATCAACGTATTATTTAGTAAACCTTCTTGCTCGAGACTTTTTATCAGTTCGCCAATACACCAGTCAGCCTCTACGATGACATCACCTCTCGGTCCCATGGCCGACGACCCGAGGAAGCGTTCGTTAGGCGTTCTCGGAACATGCGGTTGTTGTAGGGCATAGTACAAAAAGAACGGCTTGTCCTTTTGTTGGGCAATAAAATTTTTAGCTTTCATCAGGAAAGTTTCTGCCATATCTTCATCGACCCACTTTGCTGATTCACCACCTTTCATAAAACCAATTCGTGGAATACCATTCACGATGCTGTTGTTATGTCCGTGATGCCATTTCAGCTTCAATAATTCGGGATTATCAAGACCAGTCGGTTCACCATCAAAATTTCTATTATAATCAATTGATATCGGATCGTTTGGATCAAGGCCAACGACATAGCCGTTTTCAATGTAAACAGTCGGCACCCGGTCCTGCGTGGCAGCGAGGATGTAGGAGTAATCAAATCCGACTTCATTTGGCCCCGGAGCGATCCGCTGATTCCAGTCGATCTGGCCTGCTCCTAAACCGAGGTGCCATTTCCCTACAATCCCGGTTGTGTATCCGCGGGTTTTTAAAATGCCCGGTAGGGTGGCCTGTGCAGTATCGATTAAAAGAGGCGCGGTACCCGGCAGTACCTTTGCTTCCTTATTTCTCCATGGATATATACCAGTTAACAGAGCGTATCTACTTGGTGAGCATGTCGCTGAGGTAGCATACCCATTTGTAAAGCGTATGCCACCGCCAGCAAGTTTATCAATATTTGGAGTTTGTATTTCGGTAGCCCCATAAGCACTGACATCTCCATAACCGAGATCATCAAGATAGATTATGATTATGCTCGGTAAAACGGACGCTTGCTTTGGTGAAGAGATACATGATAAGACAGTAAGCGCTATAAGAATAATAAAGGGTATTCTATGTAACATCAGCATTTCTTTATTTCAGTTTTGATTATCAGGTATAAATTCCGGATTTGCTTGCTCGGGAAGTGGCGCATTCATTTCAGCTTGCCATAGCAGCAGTTCACCGAGTAATTCATCACGCTTATTTATTTGAGAATTTGCGAGGTTATTTGCTTCGCCCGGATCTAGGGCGAGATTATATAATTCGACACTGTTGTTTGTTTTCATGCAATCCCTTCCACCATCAAGTACCCATTCCTCATGGAATTGCAATAATTTCCAGTCGCCTTTCCTGATGACACTCACCGGTCTTGTCCGGAAAAGTGTATCGCGGGAATCTTCTTTGAGGCCTTCGTAAGACTCAAGGTATGCCGGGAAATGCCAGAATAGTTTATCCCTTTTGGTAATGTCCAGTCCGGATAATAGTGCCCTGAGCGACACTCCATCAAGCATATAGTTTTCAGGTGCTGGAATTCCCGCCAATTCGAGCATGGTTGGGTAAAAATCGGTGGTCATAACTGGCACATCGGAAAGAGATCCTGCTTTCACTTTGGCCGGCCAGTGTACAAACATCGGCACCCTTATTCCTCCTTCATAGTACATTCCCTTTCCTCCTCTGAGTGGCCGCATACATGTAACGGGACCATATCCGCCATTGTCAGAGACGAATATGAGCATGGTGTTTTGGTCCAATTCCAGTTCCATCAATGTTGCGTATATCTTACCGACACTTTCATCGACACTTTGAATCATCGCGGCATACACGGCATTATTATGACAGCCAACTCCGGCCTTATCTGCATACTCATCAATTATTTCCT
>JBGSYX010000351.1:0-16478 GCA_041750735.1 Cyclobacteriaceae bacterium | reverse complement strand
AAAAATATCAACCTGCCGGTCCTCGGAATTACTTGATTGGGAGTCTATTACAAATACGCTAATGATCAAGGACAGTGAAGGGAGGGTATTCTGAAAAAACCATCCCCAGGCTTCATTGAGTTTGGAGCCGTATCTACCTGTGAAGCTTTGTACCAGGATTATTATAAAAATAAAAGCGACAAAGGACATCCATATTATGGCTAAGCGCTTTTTGCCATTTGAGAGGGAGACTTTTTGTTTTGTCATAGCTTATTTATTAAACCATGCCCAGACGTTGGTTTTAAGAAGGTGGGTTCTTACCCGGTTTTGAAATGGAATAAAGAGTTCAGGGGATTCTCCTTCATTCTTTAATTTAAACTCATACACAAGTACTGTACATTTAAATTCGGGAGAGCGAGCCTCAAGATTCCCCAATTCAGGAGGGAGAAAGGTCAGGCCTTTATTTAACCATTCCTGTGCTTCGGAGTAATCCAATTCATATTCAGTATCAAATGTCAGAGGTTGGGAGGTGACGAGAAAAACGAATATCCGGTAATAGCCCTTTTTCGCAAAAAAGAGCGCTTTGAAATACTTAGCGAGACTGAAATCATTGAATAGATCCGAGGAACCGATGCGCCAACGCTCTTCTCCGCTGAAGGGGGAAGCATCATCATTCAATTTTTCTATTTGGGTCACTAATGCAAAGCCATCGATAAATGTATAGTAGTTCTTTGTGCTGTAATCACCAACATTCAGCGCCAAACTGATAATACTGTCATAATCGCTCAATTGACTGGCAGATTGAAAAACAGATGTTGGGAGCACTTCCTTATCTGAAGGCATAGGCGGTGGATTTGGGAATTCCGGAAAATCATAATTTGGCCCGATGGCCATTAGCAATTCATCTCTATACATTGGTTCACGCAATTGCAGTTGATAGTTAGGACAAAAACGTTCGAAATTCTGGAGGATTTTTTCTTTAAGAGATCTTTGTCTGTAATAAGATGATAATTCTGTATAAAGAGTTTCAACCTCCTGTGCGATAATATCGCACTCCTTTTTTTGCTGAATACCATTGATGATGGATTGGACCTGCAATAATCTCTGAAAAGCATCTTGATTGTTAATACTTACAATTGGCAACATGTAAGACTCGATTTCAACCAAGATTAATATATCCTTCTCGACATAGTTGGATTCAATCTCATCCAGCCAACTTTCAATGATATAGTTATAGTCGTTTGTAATTACCTGATCCAATGATTGTAGGTTTTTGTAGCTGTAAAATGCTTTTGCTTCAAAAAATCTGAATAAGCTGTCTTCTGGCAAATCCGTGAAGCTGGAAATTGCATTATTGATACTTTCTTTCGCCTTTACCAGAGATTCCAATTTTATTGTTCTGACGGGTGTGTGAAAAGAAATGCCATAATGATATTCTGCTTTAGTTTTATGGAGAAGGGCAAATAAGGATGGATTTTCGGATTGTGGTTTTTGGATTTGAGCCAGCGATTTATTTGATTTTCCCAGTATGGCGTCATAATTGTAAACTACACTATCAATTTTGTATGGCTTGTAGATTCTGTATAAATAGAGATTATTGTGTGTATTAATTAACATGGCAGTGTTTTCCAATGGTTTGGAAGAATTGAAATCAGCTACAGGTTTACTGCTTGACTCGCTATTAGGTTTGCTTTGTGATGGAGCCGATGGTTTTTCTATTTGAGAATATGCGGAAAAACATATTGTTTGAATTAGGATAAAAAGAAAGATCCGGTAGGCGAATTTTATGGCATTATTGACCATGGCTAATGTGGTTGGCGTGTGAATTGGTACAGTAAGTTAGGCTTTTTATTATAACTTACCTTAAAAGAAGTATTATGATCATCATGGACGCATTCAAATTAAATTCCATCATGTTGAAGCCATTGATATGCAACCTACCTGGGGTTTAAATGGATCCTATGAGTTAAAATGAATATTTACCCAGAAGGAACAAATTATTTAGCTTCACTTTGTCAGCATCTGAAACAGACAAATTGAAGATAGTATCTATCTCCATATCCGAATTTATACCATTACATAAACCTCAATCTGTGTTTAGTGATAAACTGGTTGAACTATCCACAGCTTCAGAATTTGAATACCTGTTAAAGCAGGTCAGATTTTATCGTTACTTAAGATAAATTGACGTCGAAAATCGCAGGATTCCGTGCATGATTATCTTGAGCAAGTGAAAAAAGGATAATTAACATTGTGAAATCAAGGTAATTAGGAGTATCTGAAATCATTACTCATTGGGAAAAATACTGCGTAATCAGCCTAAAAATCAATTTCTATTAAATATTTCTAAAGTGTTTAGGAAAATGAAAGTGGTCGTGTGATGATATTGGAGGAGGCCATCAAAAACGATATAGAATACTATGCGCCCTGCTCCGGAGCATGGGTTCTTGTCAGGAAGGAGCGCCCAGATATTGAGTCACATAATTTGCCTGATACAGATCATCCCGGTACGCTGGGGAACTATCTGAACATGTGTTGTTTTTACGCTGCCTTTACAGGAGAATCTCCAGTCGGCCTTCCCTCAAATATACATTCCTGGCCTCGTTTCGGTAATTTCGACAAGGAGGTTGCTAAAGAAAAACTTAAAGGGAGCGAGCTTGATTATTATCACGCAGTAATGCCTGAGTGGATGCAGATGATTTCTATTATGGGTGAGGAAGTGTCGATTGATCCTGAAATTGCGGAGTATTTGCAACAAGCAGCGTGGATTGCCTGGAAGGATATTAAAGATCAATTAAAGTAATTATCATGGATCAAAGGCCAGGAATTTAATGAAAATAGAAAGTATATATCAAGAAGGAATTACGTACAAAAAACTTTTCTTTTGATCAGAAAGTATAACCTGTTAAACAATCCTACAACTATGAAGAGTACTATCATTTTTTCTATTCTTTTCCCATTAATGCTGGATGTTATCGCCCGGGATTACAACCTTCAGCCGGTAATGGAGTTTCAACTTGCAGAAAAAATCGGCCAGCTTAGAGCAGTCCCTGTGAAAATTGGGGAAAAGTACCCTCATGCCATGGCTGTAATGTATTCGGAAGAAGCAGAGGTGGATCCCTGGGAAGGGATGTTCTTTTTTCCGAGACATACACTCAAAATTGCAGTAGTTACCTCAATGGGTAAATTGCTATGGAAGAAGGACCTGGGAGAAGGGGTTGTTCCCGGAATCTGGTTCAGCCCGATATTTGCCTTCGACCTGGATAAGGATGGTATAGATGAAATATGGATCATTAACAACAATGATCCGGAGCATCCATTGAATTATCCGCATTATGTGCTACAAAAACTGAATCCTGAAAATGGTGAGGTGCAGGCGGAAATTCCATGGCCTAAACCAGAAGTTCCTCAGGAATTGTCGCACTTGTATCGTCATTTTATTATGGGTGGGTATGTGAAAGGAGAACCTGTATTGCTCACCGCACAGGGCACTTACGGGCCAATGCGCATCCAGGCATGGAATAGCGACCTCTCTCAGCGTTGGGAGCATTACATACCTCGTGGCGCAAAAGGAGCGCTCGGGAGCCATGTTACCCCGGTAGTGGATATGGATGGAGATGGCACTGACGAACTTCTGTGGGGAGAACGCAGTATTGAGATTGATAAGGGCACGCAACTGTTTTGTGCTGATGAAGATGAATGGGAAGGACACTCAGACATTATCCAACCGATATTGAATTATACTGACAACGCCTGGACTTATTTCACCTGTAAGGAGAGCTTCAACGATCAGGCGCCAAGGTTGAGTATGTATAATCAAAAAGGTGAACGAATGTGGGGCGATGTGGAAAGCGGACACATGGACACAGGCTGGGCAGGCCGACTTGGCGACAACGGAGAGCCAGTAGTTTTGGGTGTAAAGGTGGGCAAAAAAATCAGAACAGCAGAAGGAGAGAGGCGTACGGGCATAGTGGAATACACTTACGAAGCATTTAGTGGTAAGAGGATAACCCTTGGATTCGACGCATATTCTTCCATTCCTGTGGATCTTAACGGGGATGGAATACACGAATTGGTAAAGGGATATTTTGAGGGAAACGGAGATGTGCTCGACAGGAAGGGAAATAAAATTGGAAATGTAGGAGGCCTTTCCGCCATGGCTTGCAAGTTTACGGATTTGCCCGGCGAACAAATTTTATCCTACTCCAAGGATGGTATCATACGGATTTGGGCGGATATGAACGCGGAGGACAAACCTAATGCACTGCGGAGGTACCAACATCCATATTATAAAACCAATCGCAACCAGACCGGTAACGGATATAACTTATTTAATCTTGGAGGTATTTAAAAAAGTAGTATGAAACTCATTCAGATCCTTTTTTGTTCGCTTTTTCTTTCGATTCAATTATATGCCCAATTACCACGTCTACTCATTACCACCGATATTGGCGGTGATCCGGACGATCAGCAGTCCTTGGTACGTTTGCTTTGCTATAGCAATGAGTTTGAAATAGAAGGGCTGATTGCCTCTGCATCAGGCACTCCCGGCGAATTGAATGAGAAGGTGATCAAGCCGCACTTGATCGGGGAAATGATCGATGCCTATGCAAAAGTAGAAAGAAGCCTGAAACGCCATAGCCCTGATTACCCTGAGGCTTCGTACCTCCGATCCATCATAAAAAAGGGCAATCCACAACGCGGTTGGGAAAATATTAGTGAAGGTCATGATACGGAGGCCTCCGATTGGATTATTCAATGTGCTGACAGAAACGATCCACGCCCCCTAAACATAACCATCTGGGGTGGACAAACAGATCTGGTCCAGGCGCTTTGGAAAGTGAAGTACACTCGCACGGAAGACGAATATCAAAAATTTATTTCAAAGCTAAGAGTGTATGATATCCAGGACCAGGATCGTATTTTTAATAATCTGATCACCGAGCATCCAACACTTTTTTATATTTTATCCCGAGCGCCGGAAGGTATTGACAAACGAGAAGGAATTTACAGAGGGATGTATCTAGGGGGTAATGAAAGCCTCACATCTCTCGAATGGCTACAGGAAAATGTCATCGAAGGTCATGGCCCTCTGGGGGAGTTATTCCCAACCAAAACCTGGACGGCACCAAATCCACACGGTGCATTAAAAGAGGGCGACACGCCTTCCTGGTTTTTCTTTTTAAAAAATAGTTTGAATTATCCCCAACATCCGGAATATGGTGGTTGGGGAGGTCGCTACCAAAAAAATGATCAGGGTTATTTCAGCGATGCAGTCGATACATTTCAGGGTGAGAAAAATGCACGGGCAACTGTTTACCGCTGGCGTGATGATTTTCAACGTGAATTTGCTGGGCGTATGGATTGGTGCATAGAAGACTACAAGTCAGCCAATCATGTTCCAGTAGTCTCTGTAAATGGAAATTCAAAAAAAGAGGCCTTGATTATTTCTGAAAAACCAGGAAAACGAATTCAATTGGATGCTTCCGGCACAAAAGATCCCGATGGGAATCAGCTACATTTCGAGTGGCTGATTTATTCTGAAGCCGGAAATTTAACGAAAACGCTCAAGTTAAAATCCGAAGGCCCGAAAGCATCATTACAATTACCGGAATTGCAGGAAGGTGAAAGCTTGCATATAATCCTAAGAGTAACTGACTTAGGAATTCCGGCCTTGTCAGGCTATAAGCGAATAATTATTTTAAATCATTAAGATTGTCAGACATGAAAAATTCACTATTACTGATACTCGTGTTCCTGTCCTGTAACATAGCCAAAGCTTCAAACTACAATATCCTGGACTACGGAGCTAAAGCAAGTTCTTGTTTACTAAACAGTACTTACCGATGTAGTGTAAATAGTGAGCACTAAAAATAACCTTACCTGAGTTATTGGTATTTTTACTAAATAATTCCGTGCATTGTATTTGACCTAACTCGGAATATTGCCCAAGACCCTTGACCCCATTGTTTTTTTATGCAAGATTAACCAGACTTTTGTGTTAAAAGATGTTAAGAAAATCTCATCCTACTTCATGCAATCAATCACAATTGTAGCGTCTGGTAAACCTTCCGAACTTGCCGTTAATTCCAGTTTTCCAAATGTATTGCCGGATTTCACAATTACCAGGCAACGCCCCTCGAAAGTAAGCCGATGAGAAGCCTGGTAGCTTTCAGGAGACAGCGGATTGGAACTTGCTACCGCAATGATTAATCCCGGGCCTGAAATTTTAAAGCTTACTTCTTTTTGTATGGTTGGATTGCGAATGCCAGTCTCATCCAGCAATTCAACGGTTATGTAACTCAGGTCCTGACCGTCTGCTTTTAAGATTTGTCGATCCGGACTTAGTTTTATACTAACCGGCAAACCGGCTGTTATCAGAACGTCCGATGAAATCTCTGTACCGTTTTTATAATTCACGGCTTTCAATTCTCCAACTTCGTACGGAACATTCCACGACGCTATCCAGCGATTTTCACGGTTAGTTGGTTTCTTGCCCATTGAAGTTCCATTGTGGAATAATTCCACTTCTTCCGATCGGTTATAGACCTGCACCTCCAATTCCTTCCCATCAAAGCCCTCCCAATTCCATGATCGAACCACGTCGTGCCATTCCCATTTGCTCCAGTTCATTTTGTTGGGATTCAACGGGAAAGTTGGTGCGGGTGGCACCACAACAATCGCCGGTTTATTGTTTGTTTCCCAAAGAACATCACGGTAATATGATTGCGGCCGCTTCCAGCCGCAGATATCAATATCGCCGCAATAGGCGTGGGACCATGGATAAAACTCTCTTTTCAACATATACCCCAGCCAACCAATACTTGCTTCACCAAGGTAATCAAATCCTGTCCAGACAAAATCGCCAATTACATATGGGTGATCAACAACGTTCATCCATGCATCGAAAGCTTCCAGGGGATACGACTCTGCTCCGTACATAATTCGGCTGGGAACTCGCTCATGATCTTCGGCATAAATGCTCGCTTTCCAATGATCACCACCTGCAGCATAGTTGTATCCTGAAATATCAAGTGTAGCAAAATACGGGTCTTTGTCCGGATTCAAGCCATTTACCGCGGAAGTGATCGGCCGGGAAGAGTCCATAGCTCTGATGAAATCGCCTATTTTTCGAGCAAGTAGGGCTCCTTCCGGTTCGCCTCGTTCCGGGATTTCATTACCAATACTCCACATCATGATGGAGGGATGATTGCGATCGCGCAGTACCATACTTTCTACGTCGCGCTGCCACCATTCGTCAAAATACAAATGATAGTCCTGGGGATTTTTAGGCTTACGCCACATATCGAAGGTCTCGTTAATCACCATGACACCCAAACGATCGCAAGCATTCAAAAATGCTTCTGAAGGAGGATTGTGCGAACACCGTATGGCATTAAACCCATTTGCCTTCATAAATTCAACTCTGCGTTCCTCCGCCCGGTCATAAGCTGCGGAACCAAGCGGCCCGTTGTCATGGTGCATGCATCCGCCTTTTAAAAGTGTCGGAACGCCATTGAGCAGAAATCCTTTTTCTACTGTAAATTCAAGGCTTCGTACACCAAAGGAACTCCGGATTTCATCTACTTTTTTACCGCCGTCATACACCTCAGTGATCAATGTGTACAAGTAAGGTGTTTCCGCTGACCAAAGTGATGGGTTTTCAATGATTATCTCCTGGGTAGCAATGGCATTGGCTCCCGCCGAAATGGTTAAAGGAGTTTTGCCTTTGGTATTCTCCAAACCTTCGATTTGCGACACAAGGTCTAAGATCATTTCCTTTTCAGTATCATTTTGAATGGTGACTTCAACCCTTGTCAATGCCTTGTTTGTAGTTACCTCAGGTGTTGTTATAGCAATGCCACCTTGCGGAATGTAAACTTCCTCCGTAGATATTAACCAAACGTGCCTGTAAATGCCGGAGCCAGTATACCAACGGCTATTCAACCCCTCGTTTTTAACCTGGACTGTCAGAATATTTTCATGATCCAGATGAAGATATTCGTTGATATCATAACCAAAGGTAGTGTAGCCATACGGATGGTTTCCGAGGTGTTGGCCATTGAGCCAGACATCCGCATTCATATAAACGCCATCGAATTGAAGATAAAACCTCTTGTTTTTCATGGAATCAGCAAGAGTAAAATGCTTTCTGTACCATGACGTTCCGCCTACAAAAAATCCTGTGTTGTAGCTGCCTATGGCATTAGAGTCAAGCGGAGAGTCTGTCCCCGGAATATCTTCAATACTCCAGTCGTGCGGAAGCGAGAGCGTCCGCCAATCAAGGTCATTAAAATCAGGATGTTCAGCGCCGGTAGTATCTCCTCGATAGAATTTCCAGTCAGAATCAAATAATGTGATGTTACGAGGTTCGCGCGAAGTACATGAAATTACGAAAAGGGATAGAATTGCGAAGAGCAGGTTTTTCATGATTATGATAAAGATTAAAAAGCACAGACTGGAAAAACAGTAGTCAAACTTAATGAAATCTGACAAGATTGGAAAATGAAAGGAAAGGCTAATTCCGGAGGATTTCACCCACTCTCCAATATTTGGTTGATGGATTTTTGATGTTTGATGAGAAATAACCGTTGATGGTTGATTACTTTTTACACCGCGCGGTATTAGCCGTACAATTGGATAGAATATTAAAGTAAACTGCTCATGTTAAAAATTAGAAACGGCATCTGTTTGGCAATAATGACACTCTTTTTGTCCACTCAGCTCATGGCTCAAGGCGGACCACCTCCTGGTGGAGGACCCGGCGGTTTTGATCCGGATGAGATGGTGAAACGCGAAAAGCAAAATGTTTACAAGGAGATTACAGACTTATCGGATGATCAGAAAACATTGTTGGATGGTATTTATGAGGAATTCTCAGTTTCATTTAAGGAAATCCGGGATGAAGTGATGAAGACCAGGGATTTCCAAAATATGCGGCCAAAAATGGAGGCTCTGATGAAGGAAAAGTACGACCTGATTCGGGATGTGTTGAACGAAGATCAGTTTGCCATTTATAATGGAATTGTGGAGGACCGACGCAAGCAACGGCAAGCAAGGATGCCCCAAAATGATCAGCCGCAACCGACAGAAAATACACCATGAGAAAAGTTTTATTTCTATTATTCTCAGTTTGTTTGTCCGCACCGCTCGCAGCACAGGACCAAGTTTCGGTTCAGGGTGTGGTAGTTGATGGAACTGATGGAACTACAGTCCCGGGGGCAGCTGTGTTAATGATCAATGTTAAAGATTCTACTCGTTCGCATTATAGCGTTACTAACGAACAGGGCATGTTCATTATCAATAACCTTGAAAAGGCTTTTTACCGGGTAACTGTTAGTAGCCTAGGTTATAAGCCTTATACGAAGCTTATACGAACTTCTGTTGGGAATGTAAATCTTGGAGCCTTAGCGATTGAGCAGGATACTAAAGTACTTGAAAACATCAACGTGATTGGTGAAGTCATCGCAGTAGAACAGAAAGGCGATACAATACTCTACAATGCGGATGCATATAAAGTTAATCCGGATGCTACAACCGCTGACCTGGTGAGTAAAATGCCGGGCATTGTTGTGGATAATTCCGGTGTTTCGGCAAATGGTGAAAAAGTGCAACAGGTATTGCTGGATGGAAAACGGTTTTTTGGTCAGGATCCATTGTTATCACTAAACACAATCCCTGCCGAGGTAGTGAAAAAAGTAGAGGTCTTTGATCAGATGAGTGAGCGGGCACAATTGACGGGGTTCAATGATGGAAATACCACAAAAACCATGAACGTCGTGACCAGAGAAGATAAGCGACAAGGGCTGTTTGGCAAGATGTACGGCGGGTATGGAACAGATGATCGGTATACCGCAGGAGCTACACTCAATAATTTTAAAAACGACACACAACTCACATTTCTCGGAATGTCCAATAACATCAATCAACAGAATTTCAGCAATGAAGATCTGGCAGGAATCTCAGGTGGTGGTATGCGGGGTGGGTTCAGACCGGGTGGTCCGGGAGGCCAGGGGGGCAATTCCTCGATGACAGGCGCTCAAGGTGGAATTACGAACACGAACGCTATCGGATTAAATTTCTCTGATAAACTTGGTAAAACGGGAACTTTTGAGGGCAGTTACTTTCTGAATGATACCCATAATTCCAATGACCAAGTTACCAGTAGGGAGTCGTTTCGCGAGACAGGCAGTCAGTACTATAATGAAAATAAAACCGCCACCGCCGATAATCTGAATCATAGGCTCAACATGCGGATTACCTACAACATCAACGACAACAATAAATTGATTTATACTCCATCGGTCAGTTATCAGGACAACACAAGTCTGGATTACACCGTTGGGCAAACGACAAATTCATTAGGCGATATTATCAACCAGACTGATAACACCTACCAAAGTTGGAATAAGGCATTCAACATCAATAACAATCTGTTGTTCCAACACAAATTTGAGAAGATAGGCCGGTCAATTTCTATCAACATTGATTCCCGTATTCGAAATACTGACAGGGAGAATTACTACCAGGATGTTTATCAGGATTCTACGACGCAATATCTCACTGACGAGATCGATAACACGATCGGAACGACATTGACTTATACTGAACCGGTCGGTAACAGTGGCGAATTATCCGCCAGTTATGGATTGAGCTACAACAATAGGGATTCAAATAAAGAAACGTACTTACTCGATTCGGAAACACAGGAAAAGGTGTTTCGCACTGAATTGTCAAACCAGTTCCAAAGTGGTTACACAACCCACCTGCCTACCTTGATGTACAGTAACAGGAGTTTTGGCAAGTTTTTCAATATTGGATTATCCTATCAACACGCAAGTCTGAACAATGAGCAGGTGTATCCGCAGGAGGGAATTTATCAGAGACAGTTCAACAGCATTCTGCCTACTGCCATGGGAAGGTTGCAATTCAAAAGTAAAATGAATATGTTCTTCAGGTATGCTACATCAACCATTGCGCCTTCCATAACGCAACTACAAAATGTGATTGATAATAGCAATCCATTGTTTTTCTCCATTGGTAATCCTGAATTGAAACAGAGCTATTCCCATTCGCTCATGATGCGGTTAGAAAAGCCAAGTGGAGATAAAAATTCATCCCTTTCAAATTTTTCTATGGTTCAAATGACCAAGAATTATATCACGAACGCTTCTGAATTTGCTGAAAAGGATACTGTATTATCCGGAGGAATTGTGGTTCAGGAAGGCACCCAGGTCTCCATGCCGATCAATTCGAATGGATATTGGAATATTAACAATACAACCACTCATAGTCTACCGGTTTCTCCCATCAAATCCGTCCTTAATTCATCGCTGGGTTTTGGTTATGTGCGGAGACCAGGGAAAACTGATGGGGTTGAAAACATTTCAAATACCTATTCTTTAAATGTGAGGTTGTCGATCGTAAGCAATATTAGCGAAAAGGTCGATTTCAATACCTACTATAATGTGAGCAGAAATCGGGTATTCAATTCGATAGAATCTCAATCAAATACGAGCAGTAATTTTATTATGCAAACGTTGGGCGTTAAGGCAAATATCATTTTCTGGAAGGGATTTGTATTTCGAAATGATACCTACCTCGAAAAATACTATGGCTTCAGCGACGACTTCAATAGCAGCTACATATTGTGGAATATGAGCGTTGCAAAGAAAATACTCGGCAATGATCTCGGCGAACTGGAACTTTCAGTCTTTGACCTGTTGAATCAGAATCAGAGCTTTTCACAAACCATTACACCAAATTATATTGAAGAGGTCAGAACACAGGTACTGAAACAGTATTTCATGCTGAAATTCACCTATCAACTCAGAAGTTTCAAAAAGTCCTGACGTTCTCATAAGTACATAAAATATGCAAATATACCAGCCCGGCAGAAAGCGCTGTTGGGCTGGTTTTATTTTTAATAGGCGATCAGGATTTTACTTTAAATTCTTTGCGTACCGCGCAAAAACCATATGGTCCAATTACCATGGAATTCTACCGAATTTAGAATTATAAACTTTGATTACTCCTGAATCATTGATTTTCATCAGTATATTCCATATTATTGTCACATAATGAGACAATAATTTTTTAAGACAATTCTATTCCTTAAATCATGAAATCAAGATTCTTATTTATGCTGGCAATATTTGCAATGAGCAACGTTTCGGCTCTGGCGCAGGAAGCTCTCGGTGGTGGTACTGATATAAAATCACCTGAAATCAGTAGCGATAACACAGTTACTTTCCGGGTTCAGGCGCCTAATGCAACGGATGTAAAAATTTCAGGAGACTGGATGCCAGCCGAAGGTTGGACTCCGGGTTCGGCGCCCATGGTAAAAGATGACAAAGGCCTGTGGTCATACACTACTGCCGTATTAGCGCCGGAGTTATATGGCTACGCATTTATTATCGATGGTAATAGAACCTATGATCCGGGTAATCCTTTTCTGATTCGTGATGTATCGACATTAACCAACATTTTTATTATCGGCGGCGATCAGGCTGATTTGTATAAAGTAAACGATATACCACATGGTACAGTCACCCGGCGATGGTATAATTCGCCTGGACTCGGAATGGATCGCAGATTGACTATTTATACGCCTCCGGGATACGAAACGGGTAAGGCAAAATACCCGGTTTTGTATCTGCTACATGGTGCGGGAGGTGATGAAGAAGCATGGATCACACTTGGCCGTACTGCACAAATTATGGACAATCTAATTTCGCAAGGAAAAGTGAAGCCAATGATCGTCGTAATGCCCAACGGCAATGTCATTCAGGATGCTGCCCCCGGCGAAGGACATGAAGGTTACTATAAGCCACAATTTATGGTTCCGAAAACCATGGATGGAACGTACGAAGGTTCATTTACTGATATTATTAAATTTGTTGAAGGTGCGTACCGGGTAAAAAAGGATAAAGCAAATCGGGCCATTGCCGGGCTCTCCATGGGTGGATTTCATTCCCTTCACATTTCACGATATTACCCCAATACGTTTGACTATGTTGGTCTTTTTTCCGCGGCCATCATGCCTAATCAAAATGCTACTTCCAATGTCTACCACGATTTTGACGCGACCTTAAAAAAGCAAATGGACAACGGTTATAAACTCTACTGGATTGGCATTGGCAAGACCGATTTTCTTTACCAGTACAATACCGAGTTCAGAACTAAACTCGACCAGATGGGCATGAAATACACATACCGCGAAAGTGAAGGAGGACATATCTGGAAAAACTGGCGGGTTTATCTTTCAGAATTTACACCACTGCTGTTTAATAATTAATCCTAGAAATATGAAAACGATAGTAAGTCATTATAAGGTGATTCTCGCTGGAATCGCTATGATTTCGGCGATAAATGCAAATGCTCAATGGGGAAGAAATACATTAAAATCCCCCGAAATCGATAAGGATGGTAAAATCACATTCAGGCTGAACGCACCAGATGCTGATTCCGTGAAAATATCGGGCAACTGGATGCCGGGTTGGGGTACCATGCAAGCGATGACTCCCAACGACACCGGTCTATATGTGCTCACCATTGATCCGCTTCCATCAGAGATGTACACCTATGCGTTTTACGTGAACGGAATGAAGGTGCTAGATCCCAGTAACTCCAATGTAGTGCGGGACGGAGTGAATTACCAGAGTATGTTTTTTGCTCCCGGCGAAGCTGCAAATTTGTACCAGAACCAGGATGTACCTCACGGTGTTCTTTCCAAAGTTTGGTATCCATCTCCCAGTTTGGAAAAGACCAGGCGGATGTATATTTATACACCTCCCGGTTATCCAGATAGTGATAAAAAGTATCCGGTCTTTTATTTACTTCACGGCGCAGGTGGAGATGAAGACGCATGGACAACACTGGGCCGGACTCCATATATATTGGATAACCTGATTGCTTCAGGAAAAGCCAAACCTATGATTGTGGTAATGACCAATGGAAATGCCTGGTCATCGGCAACGCCTGGTGAAGAATCGGCTTCAGCTAGCAATACCCAGCCTGCCTTTTCGCAAATGGTCAGGGGTGGTTTTGAAAAAAGTCTGGTGAATGATATAATTCCATTTGTTGAGAAGCATTACCGCGTATTGGCAGATAAACAACATCGGGCCATAGCCGGTTTGTCAATGGGTGGGATGCATACTCAAAACATCACCAATTCCAATCCCGGGAAATTTGATTACATCGGTGTCATGAGCATGGGTATTATGAATGATCCGCGATGGAATAATGGTTATAATGAAGAAGATCATAAAAAACAGGTAACTGCATTAAAAAACAGCGGTGTAAAACTCTACTGGATAGGATGTGGCAAAGAGGATTTCCTTTTTGAAGGAGTCACCAATCTTCGTAAATTTTATGATGACCTGGAATTTAAATATACTTACCGAGAAAGTACAGGAGGACATACATGGACAAACTGGAGAATATATCTCGGTGAATTAGCTCCGCTCTTATTTAAATAGACAACATACTTTTTCTTATTCAATTGACCTCAACGACAGTATTATGAGAAACTACGCACAATTCTTTATAGCCTTATCATTGATTGCTCTGATGAGCTTTTCCTGCAGCCAAAATGGTAACAAAGAGGCTGTTGTAACTGATCCAAATGAAGGGCAACAACTTTTTATTGGCGATGACATTGCCATCGCTAATACAAAATACGGCAAGGTCCAGGGGTTCATCCTTCGGGGAATTTACAATTACCGAGGTATTCCCTATGGAGCAAATACAGGAGGTGAAAACCGGTTTATGCCGCCAAAGGAACCCGCAGCATGGGATAATGTCTATCCCGCTGTATGGTGGGGGAATTCTGCCCCACAGAATATGGATAACAGGTATGGGAATGCATACTCGTCCTTCGTGGATCATTGGAATTATGATGATGTCAGCGAGGATTGCCTGAAATTAAACATCTGGACCCCGGCACTGGCTGACGGCAAAACACGGCCTGTTATGGTTTGGCTCCACGGTGGCGGATATACGAACGGCAATGGGATTGAACAGGATGGCTATGACGGAGAAAATCTGTCCAGAAAAGGAGATATCGTTTTTGTTTCTATCAACCATCGTTTGGGACCTATAGGCTTTTCTGATCTATCGGGAATAGGAGGGGAGAAATATGCAAATTCCGCAAATGTGGGAGCCCTCGACATGGTCGCTGCCTTAAAGTGGGTGAATGAGAATATCGCCAATTTTGGTGGCGATCCCGGTAATGTAACGATCATGGGTCAGTCTGGCGGTGGAGCAAAAGTATGTGTACTGATGGCCATGCTTGAAGCAAAAGGTCTTTTTCACAAAGCAGTACCATTGAGTGGTTCTACGACCCAGGCTATGGATCAGGAATATTCACGGAAGGTTGGTCAGTATATACTTAAGGAAGCGGGATTAAAACCATCAGAGCTAGATAAACTTCAGCAAATGCCATGGAAGGAATACCTGGTAATTGCTAACATGGCATCGCGGAAATGTGCCGAGGAGACTGGTGTTATCGGATTCCGTGGGGGTTTTGGACCTGTTGCCGATGGTGTAAATATCCCTGCTGGGAAATTCTTTGCCGATTCGTTGGGCTTATCTTCCGAAATCCCAATGCTGATTAGCAGCACGTTTCATGAATGGTCAATGAGCCGTACCATGCCTGAACTGGAGGATATAACCAGGGAGAAAGCTATTGAATCCCTTAAAGAACGCGCTGGTTTTGGCGGCGGTTTGGGCGATAAGGCGGAAGCCGCTTACGACGCTTATGCCAAGGCATTTCCAGACACAAAACCCATCGAATTGATGACCATGATTTCAAGCAGCAGAAAAGGACTTATCGAAACGGCAAACGCAAAAGCTTTTCAAACGGCTCCTGTTTATGTAGCGTGGTTTGGCTGGGAACCTCCCTTATTCAACAACCGGATGAGGGCATTTCACTGTCTCGATATTTCCTTCTGGTATTACAATACAGATTTGATGCTCACCCATAGCGGTGGTGGATTAAGACCTAAACAATTATCTGAAAAAATGTCAGACGCCTTACTCAATTTCATGAGAACCGGCGATCCGAATGGAAGTGCGCTTCCACCGTGGCCGGCATATACTGTAGAAAATGGTGAAACAATGATTTTGAAGGACACTTGCGAAGTAAAAAATGATCCTGACAGGGAGGCTCGCGCTTTTTTGTGATCAACATAAGTTTGGGAATTTTGATGCAAGGCGCTTTTAAACGAACATGTACCAAAAACTAAAACACAAAAATTAACAATTTTCCCATGAAGAAGCTTGGCATTTTTATCATTCTGGTACTGACTTCGGCCGTAATCTTTTCCTGTGGTCAGAAGATCGGAAACGTCGTGCAGGTTGAAGGTGGATCGGTTTCCGGAGTGCGGAACGAAGAGACTGCGATTCTTTCTTTTAAGGGCATACCCTTTGCTGCGCCCCCGGTAAGTGATTTGCGATGGAAAGCTCCGCAACCTGTGGTCCCTTGGCAAGGGGTGAAA
>JBGSYX010000350.1:0-12520 GCA_041750735.1 Cyclobacteriaceae bacterium | reverse complement strand
CAGGTGAATCCAGGGCTGCATGGGGTGCACAAAAAATGATAAAAAGGCAAACGGTGCCAGAATGCCGCCGATGAGGAATGGCAGTAGCAATCTCTTATCTTCCGATTTTAATTGTTTGATGTTTTCGGCTTGAAATATATGGCGCTTTCCTTTGTAAATGACAAGTAAACTGGAATCGCTAAGCAAGGCCATGGATTTCTGGTCGCCTTCGCGCTGTAAAAATACACGAGCTTTCGCCGAGTCAAAGTCGAAAAAGTCTTCGATCATCATATTTGTATCAGCCGCGCCAGGTAACTGTCCTGTCCGTCTTCGTAAATCACCTGGCACATCCAGCCCTCCTCCTCACACAACTTCGCCAGCATAGCCTGATCGATATATAACCAATCAAACGGCGCATCGACTTCACCTTTATACTCATAGCGAAATGACAATTGACCATAATACTTATTGGTTGGTCGAGCAGTATCCTTATATAAATATGAAATATCTGTTGAATCGAAAATCAATTGGCCATTTGCTTTAACAAATGACTTCATCCTACTGAGAAAAAGTCGAAGTCCGTCAATGCTACCAACCAAACCAATTCCATTCATAAGTAATAGGACAGTATGGAAGGGTTCAGGAGCGAGTTGGAATATGTCTCCAACCAGTACATTATTCACACCAGAGGATTTCATGATTTGACCACACTTCGGCGAAAGATCGAGTGCTGTAACCTTCTTTTTCTGCTGCTGCAGATACCATGCGTGGCGGCCAGTTGCCGCACCAATGTCAAGTATTTTACCCTTAGCGCGCGATAAGGCGAAATATTCCATGTCTGAAAACTCATCGAAGGTGTTGAAATAACTTTCAAGAGGGATTATTTCAGGATCACCATACTCATTGTGCAGAAGGAGCGGCTGTTCAAACTCACCGTTGAAATAATCCAGTAAAGCCTTTCCAAAAATGTCTTTCATCCTTTCAACTACTATGGTCAGTAATAATTACCCAATTTCCATCAATTCGTTTCCAAATGAGGCTGAAATGCCCCCCAATATTCCCGATATTTCTATCCAGTTGCCACTTTCCAACCATGAAGTAGTAATCAGGTGCTAACTGTTGTAAATGGAGAACTTCAAAGTGCAGATGTCCCATGGCATCGCTGTCTGGATAATTTATTTTATACCTGTCCATGGTTTTTTGCCAGCCATAGGTAATCCCGCTTTTGCCAATATACATCAGGCTGTCACTGCGCCAGTAATCAGCCATAAAACATTCAACATCTCCGGCGTTCCAGCAAGCTGCCTGATGCTGTAGTTTTTCAATAAGGATTGATTCCTCGGTATGCACCGGATAAAGGGTGGTGAAACACCAAATAATGCAGTGAAGTATAGCCATTCGGTCAATATTGTTTTAGTTTGTAATTTAAATCATAGATTATTGATTGCATAATACACCGGATGAACTTCCTCGGCCATTTCTACTTGTCAAAAAATGATACCGGACTTATCCTGGGCAATTATATTGCTGATTTTGTTAAGGGTAAAAATTACAACAATTATCCAGAACACATATCCAGAGGCATTTTGATGCATCGGCGTATCGATACGTTTACCGACAGCCACGCTATGGTACGTCAGGGAAGAAAGAGAATATTTGATAAATACAGACATTTTGCAGGGATCATCATCGACATGTATTATGATCATTTTCTCGCAAACCGATGGCAAGAATATTCAAATACGTCATTAATGGAATATTCAGCATTTATTTATTCTATCATTGAGGAAAATCTCCATTTGCTGCCTTCCCAATCTCAATATATGTTTACCTATATGAAAAATGGCAACTGGCTCATGCGTTATTCTACAACCGAAGGCTTGGAAAAATCGCTTCGTGGCATGGCCGGGAGAATCAGCCACCCTTCAAGACTTGAAGAGGCAAGGGAAGAACTTATTGCCTTTTATCCGGCCTGGGAAACAGAATTCCTTTCTTTTATGTCCGACCTGCGAGCAGAATTTTGTTCTTGAGTTAGTTTAATGGACCTGTCTGGCCCCATATTAATTCGGGCGTTATGGGGGCTCACATTGACGCATGGAATAATGCAATTAGTACAATGATTTGTCCATGTTTTATAGTGAGAAAAAATCATTCCCATCTCGCGTCAAAAGGTGTTTAATGAGTAATAATTGGCTTTTTTCATCGCTTATTACTCAAAATCTATAGTAAAGACCATTTTTCTACATCTGTAAAAAATACCATTTCAATGTTTTGAGTAATTCTGAGTAGCCTATTTTTTTGTTCTCCACCGACAATGCATCACTTTTTTTCCGGCGCATAAACTTATGTTTTTAAGACAGTTGTAAATACAATCTTGAAGCACATCATGAGGAAGTTAGTTGGCGCTTCTACTCTGGCTTCATCACGCAACTTTTATCAGGTGACAAATAAATCTGTCATCGAATATCCAAAACCTTACAAGGGTGCTCTGACCTTTTTACTTTGTTAGTTTAGCCTCCAATGACCAGCTACATTTACACAGTAATAAAAATCAAACAAAATATAACCTGCTATGATCCTATTTATACTGTACCTGATCTCCCTGGTGTGGATGGTAGTGTTTCTTACCAATTTTGTCAGGCCGCTGAAGAAAAAGAAAGAGGTAGAGCTAAACAAGATAAAGTTCATACCTCTGAAAAAGCCGAACGATCCGAACACGAAGTATTATATACTCGATTCTGGAGAATTAGTGGAAATGACCAAATAATGTCGCCTAAAGTAGAGTAAATTCTACTTATGATTGCATATTTCGACACATTTCAACATCAACATTTTTAAATAAACAACCCACTTTCCTGGTAATCAAATCTACCACATTCGGAAAGTGGTTGTATTATTAAACAACCAATCAAGCGCCGCAAACAAGCCCCGATAATTTCCCAGACCTAAATATATTATCTTAAGAGTTGCGTCAAAGTGCGTTTTTATTAATCAATTGTTGCGGAAAATCGCCATTTTCTATAGTGAAGCAACTTCATTATCATGTAAATTCTTACTAATTTGTATCCGGATAAAAGAGAACAGACCCTGAAGATCCGGTACGAAAATCATGTTGAAAATTGAACGACACAGCATTATCCTGGAGGAGTTGCGCACCCACAACAGGGTAAAATCTATCGAGCTTTGCGGAATTTTAGACGTTTCCGAAGATACTATCCGGCGCGACATTGAAGAACTGGAACAATCTGGACAATTGAAAAAAGTACGAGGAGGGGCCACTACGCTCTCCTTTATTCCCAGCTTCAAAAAACGAGAAGTAATTGAGATACAAACCAAGCACAATATTGCAAGAAAAGCTATTGCTCTCATAAAGGACGGACAAGTTCTCATTATTGACGGCGGCACTTCAAACCTCCAGTTAATCAATCAACTTCCAACAGAAATGAAGCTGACCATTTTCACAAACTCCATTCCGGTTGCTTCAAAGCTCTGTGAATTCCCCAATGTGGATGGTGTGCTGCTCGGCGGAAATATCCTCAGGAAAGGCCATACAACTATCGGATACAGTGCACTGGAGGCTCTACAGGAAATCCATGCTGATATGTGTTTTTTGGGCATTACGAGCGTTGATTCAGAAGCAGGGTTGACAGAGGCCCACAGGCAGGAGACTACCATAAAAAAAGCGATGATTAAGGCGTCAGACACAGTGGTTTCCATGGTGATTTCCCAAAAACTCAATACGCGTCAGCCTTTCAAAGTTTGTAGTATTGCTGAACTAAACATCATGGTCACCGAATTGGCACCCACCGATGAAATACTAGAGCCATACCTGGCTAAAGGAGTTCAGGTGATCTGATATCCTGGCTACTCAAGTCTGATTAACACAATAAAAAATCCTTCATTACTTTTCAAATCCACCATGAAAACAAGTCAGTTATTCCTAATTGTTTTATGCCTATTGCCTGGTTGCTCAAACAAAAAGAACGAATTGGCGTGGAGTGTCGATTTTTATCAAATAGGCTCTACCTCATCCTTTCGCGCCACTGATCTGAATGGCGATGGCGTACTTGATATGGTAATTGGGGCCGGGAAAAATGAATTTCAATACGCTGAACAAGGTATTCTGGCACTCAATGGAAAAAATGGTGATGTGCTCTGGCAGGAAGAGACGGATAATCAGATTTTTGGCTCAGCGACGTTTCTGGATGTAACTGGTGATGGAATCGACGATGTCTTTATTGGGGGCCGATCAAACAACCTCAAGGCCATTAATGGTCAATCAGGTGATCTTTTATGGAAATATACCTATAATTATGAAACACATCCCGTGCTACAATATGCCCGTTTCGATTTTTACAATTGCCAGATTCTCCCGGATCAAAATGGAGATGGCATCAATGAGCTACTAGCCGTCTGTGGTGGCAATGTACTTGCCCCTGCAAATTCTGAAAATGATCGCTTCCCGGGTATCTTGATGGTCCTGGATGCAAAATCTGGTGAAATACTTGCAGCCGATACTGTTCCAGATGGTAAAGAATCCTATATGTCGCCCATAGTATATCAGCAACCCGGAAGACCTGATTTGAATATCGTCTTCGGATCAGGAGGCGAAAAATTCGCAGGACATCTATATCTGACAACACTGACCGACCTTATGCAAAATAATATTTCAAATGCCCATGTGCTTGCATCAGAAATTGGTCATGGTTTTATAGCACCGCCTTCTGCTGTTGATATAAACGAAGACGGATATTTCGACATCCTTGCAATATCACATGGTTCTACGGCCTTCGCGATTGACGGAAGGAATCTAACAACGATTTGGAAACAACATATTCGTGATTCTGAATCAAGTAACAGTTTCGGCATCGGACAATTTACGGATGACAATGTGCCTGATTTATTTACATTCGTGAGCAAGGGAGAATGGCCCGACAATAGGGGATCCATACAGGTTTTGTTCAATGGTAAAACAGGGGTGATTGAATTTATGGATTCAGTTGGATGCACTGGCTTCTCTTCACCTGTAGTATATGACCTGAACAATGATGGTTTTGATGAAATCATTATGAGTATCAATGAATATGATTGCTCGGCAGGACTGAATAGTCAGGATAAGAACCAGATCACCAATAAACTGTTGGCGTTTGATTTCCGGAAAAAAGAATACAAACCAATCGATCAGGCGGATCAATTCAAGAATATTTTTACTACCCCATGGATTGGAGACCTGGATAATGATGGATTTCTTGACATTATTTATGCGCAGTATTATAGCGCATCTACCAATATCATGGGCTTTCTTGGTATGCGGGTACGTAGAATATCCTCCAGTGTAAAGCTAAAACAACCGGTTTTATGGGGTGAGTACATGGGTATAAAGGGAAAAGGCATTTATCCAAGAAAATAAAAAAACCCTTAGGCAAGGCCTAAGGGTTTTAAGGGTATTTAAGTGAATTCTAGACTATTGATCCCACCATACTTTACCTACCGGAGAGTCTGGCTTCGTAGCGCCAGCATTGTAATTATCCAGGTTGGTTGCTGCTTCCCTGCTAGGTATCCTTAGTTTAGTTGGAATTACACCTGCACTTGCACTTCCGGGATAGTTAACCGGCACAAGGGTCGGAAATCCTGTTCTCCTCCAATCAGCCCAAGCATCCCACCAGTTCATAAATTTGCTTACCCACATTTGGTTGCCAATCATTTCTAATGCATCAGGACCGCCGGCAGTGTAAGGATTTGCCGCAAGGTATGCCGCTACATCCCCATCGGTTACCGAAAGTGAGGCATCATAAACGGTATACATTTGCATGGCATCCTTCACGCCTTTATCGTAATGTGCTTTTGCGCCAGTCACACCACCAATACCTCTTTCAGCAGCCTCAGCAAGTAGAAATTCTACTTCTGCAACGTTCATCAACATATATGGCTCGTCCAATTGCAAAAACTTATCATTCATTTGTGAAAAGACTTTAGTCTGATCCGTATTAGCTAAGCCTGTATAAGCATCCAGCATAGGGCCATCCAGACCATTTGGCATACCTACCTGATCCAGTGGATCAGTGTTGCCATCAAAACCACTGGTGATGATCATAAGTCTTGGATCATCATCGGCTGTACTTCCTGCATTAGGTCCTTTCAGATAGTCAATCAGTGTTTTACTCAGGGTTCTTGGATGACTACCGTCAACAAATTGTCTTACCAATCCATTCTGATTTACCCAAATGGATGGAGCTGTTGCTAATGGTACAACAAAGTTATCAGCATTGCTGGTCATAACGCCTCCTGCTACTGCCTGTTGCACATATTTTGCAGCATTGGCTGCATCAACATTGGAAATCCTCATTGCCAATCTCAGCATAAGAGAATTGGCCAGTTTTTTCCACTTATCAATGTCACCGTTGTACACAAAATCAGCATACGCAAAACCCTCATCATCGTTGCTCGCGCTTAGTTCAGCCGTAGCTTCTGTCAACTTGGTAAACAGATCCATATAGATAGATTGCTGCGTATCGTACTTAGGCGTAAATATACCTTCAGTTCCAAGTGAAGCTTCTGTATAAGGAACATCCCCATAGAAGTCAGTCAACCGGTGAAAGGTCAATGCCCACAATATTTTTGTGGCAGCCACCGTATTTTTTCTTTTACCGGCTTCAAATCCACCATCAGCTGATTCTTTAAATATAATCCGCATCTGTTTTACCATATCTCCATACCAGAATTCCCATGGACCTTCCCATGCTTCATTGTTATCGAAGTATTTATCACCTGCCAAAACCAGGTTCAGGCCCGTAGTGGACATTTGTTGAATAAAATAAGCAGTGTAACCAAGGTTGGTTCTACCATTCAGATACCAGTTATCGCCCGAAAATCCATTTGTAGCAGCACTAAGCTCTACCGCACTGAATATGAAATTTAAATTTACAGTACTCAGTGCTTGTGGATTGATATTCAAATCAGTGAGTTCCTCGGTATCGCATGCGGCCAATGGGGCTATTATGGCCAGTATGCTCAGAACAATTTTATTAATGTATTTCATTTTCTTAATCATTTTTAAAATCCGATGCTTAAGTTAAAACCGTAGCTGCGTGTTGCCGGTAGAGCAAAATACTCTAAGCCTTGTGCCCCGGCATTGGCCGAGTAGGCAGATTCCGGATCTACGTTAGGAATATCCTTGCTGATGACCCACAGGTTCCTGCCCACAAAGGCAATGTTGATTTTCTGGATCGGGGTATTTTCAAGCATTTTTCGCGGGAATGTATAGCCAAAAACCAACTGGCGTAATTTCCAGAAATCGCCGCTATACATCCATGCACTTGATATACCGTTGGATTGATCGCCTAACTGTCCCCAGTAGCGCTGTGCTTCAAAAGGAGTAAGGTCGCGATCAACTGGTGTCCATATGGGCGCTTCTGATGTTCCAGTATTTGTTACACCTGTGATGTGAAGTGGCTCTTCTCCTTCCCTACCTTGAATTGATCTTTCAGTACTACCATTTTGTGTCATGCGGAGGTTAGTACCTGAGAAGATATCTCCACCTGCTTTAAAGTCAATCAGGAATTCCAAATTGAAATTCTTGAAAGTAAATGCATTGTTGATACCACCTGACCATGGTGCCACACCGTATCCAATAGGCACATACTCAGGAGCAGCAACTGCACGACCCTCGCTATCAAAAACAAGGTTGCCATTAGGATCTGTAGCCTGGATACGCCCTGTTATAGTTCCAAAAGGCTGTCCTACAATGTGTTTGATAAAGACGTTTCGTGTACGCGGTTCTTCACCAACCAGTTCATCAAGTCCGGGAAGCAAGGATACGATTTCGTTGTCGTTGTAAGCAAAATTGACAGAAACATCCCAATTCAAAGCTCCCTGAATAGGTGTACCGTTTAATGCAACTTCATATCCTTTGTTGGTGATTTTACCTATGTTGACTTTTGTAGAACTGAAACCCGTAGCACGGGAGATGGTTTGAGCTACAATATCATCTGTCGTTTCCTGGCTATACCAGGCTACGTCGATACCCAATCTGTTCTGGAAGAAACGGACATCGAAGCCTATTTCCAATTCAGTAGAAAGCGCGGGTTGTAAAAGTGGATTTGCAAGGCTACCGCCAAATCCAAAGGCGCCGTTAATACCCGCGGTTGGGCGGCTTAGGTGGGTAGTATTAAGCCCGTAAGTAAGGTTGGCTTCGTAAGGAGAGATATTAGTCATACCTACTTGTGCCCAAGAAGCCCGTAGTTTTCCAAAACTGATCGCGGAAGGTAGGCTTTTAAAGGTATCTGAAAATACCCAGCTGGCACCAATTGATGGATAGAATATGCTGTTCAAATCAGGGTTTAGTACCGAAAACCAGTCATTTCTCGCTGTGGCAGTGACATACAACCAGCCGTCGTAGCTAATTTCTGCAGATCCAAAAAGAGAGTTGATACCTTGTTCGCTAAAGCCATAACCAAAATCACGCGTCTTGGCATTGTTGATTGCCGGGAAGAAATCCACATTGAATCCATTACCATTGGCCGCAATCCGTTCATAATTTCGGTACATTTTATTTCCACCAACAAAGGCATTCAAACCAATTTTACCGAATTCTTTATCCACACCTAGCATCCATTCCATATTGATCTCACGAACCTGATCGATTCCTTCACTTCTACTACCGGGGATATTATATCCTGTTCCCTGGGGAGTTAGGTTAGAATCTCTTCTTGTAAACCAGTCCATCCCCACTCTACCTGAAGCCCAGAGCCAGTCAAGTATATTATACTTTAGCGCTGCTGAGCCCATCAAACGGTCACGTGTATCATCGTGTATCTCGGTCATGGTTGACCACCAAGGGTTTTGACCCCAGTTGTTAGCCGCCGGTAGCCATTCCATTCCAGGCGTTCTGGGGGCTCCACCTTGCCCGTAAATTGTGTAGAGTTGTGGATCTAATCCTTCTGGTATAGATCCCGGTTTATCTGCAGGTCCATAATAATCCATTACATCAATGTTATTGGGGATGTACCAAATAGATTGTGTTGCATTACTTGGTGAGTCAGAAACGTTTGGGCGGTTCTTTGCATATTCATGTGAATACATCAAATTGGCACTCAGTACCAGTTTTTTGAAATACGTAGCATTGGTTGATAAAGCAATGTTAGTTCTGTCAAATCCTGAGTTTGGAACAATGGATTGATTCCTGAGGTCGGTTACTGAAAAACGATAGACCTGATTATCACCACCGCCACTCAATGCCACTGAGTTAGTCCATGTTGAACCTGTTTCGTAGAATTTCTCAAAGTTATTTCCGGTATAGGAATAAGGTCTCGACTCACCATCCCACTGGATTACTGATGAACCGTCCAATGCTGGACCCCATGAAGATCTACCATCACTAAAGGCCTGCTGCACAGTTTGAGGTTTTGTTGCCAATCCGGTTCCTGAATCATAATGACCTGATCCGTATTTTGTCTGCAGTTCGGTCTGGTCATATAACTTGTCGAAAGTGTAGTTTGAGCTAAATTCAATACCCACACCTTTTCTTTTCGTACCCCTTTTGGTGGTAATATTGATAACACCATTACCACCCCTGGAACCATATAGCGCAGATGCGTTTGCACCTTTCAGTACTACAACCGATTCAATATCATCGGGGCTGATACTGCTAAGTCCATCACCGTTATCGCGGCCGCCCCACATTCCTGCCTGGCCTCCGAGTGAGTTATCAATAGGGATACCATCCACAACAACTAGTGGGGTATTTTGGCCATTGAGGGATTTGTTACCGCGTATCAAAATACGCGTAGAGCCAGCAGGGCCGGTAGATGGAGAAGCGATGTTTACGCCGGCCACTCTACCTCTGAGAGCATTTCCCAGATTGATTTCACGGGCTTCTGTAAGTCCCTTTCCCTCAACATTGGTAACAGAATAATTAAGCGCCTGAGTAGATCGTTCTACGCCAAGCGCAGTGACTACCACCTCAGTGAGTTGTGTTACATCAGCTTGCATCACTACGTCGATGACGGACTGTGCGCCCACGGCAACGGAGTAATCTACATAGCCGATATAGGAAAAATTAAGCGATGCGCCTTCGGGAACCTGAAGGCTGTAATTTCCATCAATGTCTGTGATGGATCCTTGTTGACTTCCGACAACAACCACGTTCACGCCAGGAAGGGATGACCCATCCTCAGCGCTTGTCACTTTTCCGCTCACGGTGCGTTGCGCCCATAGTTGGGTACATGCGGCCGTTAATAAGAAAAGGAAAAGTAGCTTTCTTTTCATAGTTAACTAATCGTTTAAAGGTTTAAATAATAAATTAAATTGAACAAATAAATGTACATGTTACACACTATTTATCCTAACTATCTGCAACAATAATCCGTGTAATTAGGCCTTTTTGCCGCAATAACCAGAGAGAATGTGCGGCTATCTGAGGTTTTGGTCATTTTGAATATAACCCCAACAAATTGATATTTAATGCAATAGACCAATGAATCACAAGTAATCAGGGCAGAGTGCACGGTTAATGCAGTATTCGGAAAGAACGTAATTTGATCACTTTCTGAATATTTATGAATATTCATTCCCTGTAAAAGCCTGTCATCCGGTGGGTAGGAATCTGTTTTACATAAGAGGCCTTCCCTTTAGATTCCTGATCGCGCTACGCTTGTCAGGAATGACGAAAAGAACCAACATCGACCGTCATTCCTGCGAAAGCAGGAATCTGTAAAGTAGGCAGTTTACAAATTCATTGCATTTCAGTTGCCTCCGAAAACAAATCCCTCAAAGTTGGATTCGATGTTTTGATTAATTTGTCTTTCCATTCCCTTTTCCATTTCTTCAACTGCTTCTCCTTTTTTATGGCTTCCTCAATTGAACTGAAAAACTCATAATATACAAGAAAATGGCAATTGTATTTCTTGGTAAATTCACCTCCGGAACCTGACCTGTGTTCGTAAATCCTTGTGTACAAATTGGAAGTCACACCGATGTATAATACGGTTCGTTCAAAATTTGATACTATATAAACATAGCCTCCTTTGGCTCCCATAGGTCAATTTAGTACAACATTCTATCACTAATAGTACTCAGGATTAATAGTTATTCTTGCATGTAAACAGATTCCTGATCGCGCTTCGCTTGTCAGGAATGACGAGGGCTTAAGCGTCATTCCTGCTTTGGCAGGAATCTGACATAGCGACTCTTGCTCCATTTGTACCACCGAGTCTAATTTTTACTTTTCACATACCCCCTGAACTGCTCTGTGCCGACTGACCTTATGTTATACTTATCCTGATAGGCCTTATGGGCTGGTGTCGTGGGGTAGTGCTCGTTCATGCTATATGGATATTTACTCATCCCGTGGAATGGCAATGGCTCTACCGTCTGGCCCAGCGCCGTATTCAGGTCGCCGTCTTTCACCCAGCCAACGCTGTAGATCAGAAAGTCGCGCTTCTGGCTCCCCTGGAGTTTTGGCGCTTTGTCTGCATCAAAGCTGATCGTGGTTTCGTCGCCGGCATTGGCGATGATGTACATGTCATCGGCGCCATGTAGTAGTTCGGTCACGTCTCCATAACGGGTGTAGTTGCCCGTCAGGTCGCGCCACTTCTGGCCTGTGCTCACCTCGTTGTAGTCGAACCAGTGCGGGCCGTACCTGCCTTCCTTCCGGTACTGTGCTGAGAATCCTCTGTAATGATAGTCCGCTGTTTCCGGGTTGAGTTTCGTCATGGTGATCTCGGCCTTTTCGTCTTTTGCAACGAATGCATAATCCCAGTAGATTTCCATATTGGTACGGATTCTCACTTTCTTGTCTTTGGTTAGAAATACCTTTTCCAGGTCAACGATCACGGTCTTGTTCTTGCCGCTGGGGAAGCCGATGTTCGGAATCACTTCCTGCCACTCTCCATTTTTGTTGATCACCTCCAGCGATGGGGGTTTCATCTTCATTTCTTTTGACTGAGAAATGGCCACATTGATGCTCGCATCGGTGGGGAAAATCCAGCCATTCAGAAACAGGTGCAGGTCTTTGGTATCCTGAATGCTTCCAAAATCCAGCACCAGGTCGTGTATCTCCGTGATGCCCTGGTATTCCAGCTTTTGGAAGTTCGATACGTACCGGTCGTCCTTTTTCTCTATAAATCCCAGTAAATCATTGCCCTTACCATCGGTTGCTGTTATGGGTTTCTGATGGTCTTTTACCGTGTACACCTTCAACGGGGCATAGGGTGGAGCCATGAATTTCTCATCGACATACACCTCCACATCCGCTGGATGATCCACGGCGAGGAGTTTTATTTCATCGCAGTAAATGGTCTCCCACAGTTCTTCGGTCATTTGAATGGTGTAAAGCCCATCCTTTGCCTGAAGCATTTCCCCTGGGATTTTCAGGTATTCTTCCGATGCATCGGCAAAGGCATAGGCGGCCTTACCTCCCATGATTCCGAGTGGCATGCCCAGCGCGCTGCGCCACATCATGTCTTTGACAAACACGTATTTCTCCCCATCCCAGGTATAGAGAAACGGGCAACTGCCCTTCAGCTCCTGCTCTTCGATGAGA
>JBGSYX010000349.1:0-5029 GCA_041750735.1 Cyclobacteriaceae bacterium | reverse complement strand
ACGACGATACCTTGTCCGTCTTTCTGCCCTATATTCAATTGGTAAAACCGTCATGGTCGGGCTCCCTCCCGTTTAACATCGGTTTTCCTTACCGGGTGCCAGGCAGGGAAGGAACCGTCGGTTTTGAACAGGTCAATTATCTGTTCAAGGGACATGCCACAGGGAGTGATAAAACCAATGCTTTGTGGGCTGCGGACATCTCGCAAACGGGTGGCTTTGCACGAAATATATACATCGCCGAATCGGCCATCGATGCAATGAGCTTTTATCAACTCTACCGCCATAAACAGCAATTAGATCAGGCTGCGTTTTATTCCACGGGAGGATATGTCACCGATCAGCAACTCAGGAACCTTCTAAAGTATCATCCGAATGCGCTGATCCATACGTTGTTTGACAACGATCTGGCAGGTCACCTCTACGACATCCGGACGGCCTGTATGAAGGAAAACCATTCGTTGCTCATCCGGAAGGATGGCGATATCGTGTATTTTTCCATGGACAATAAATCGTTTTCTCTCCCTTCTTCCCGTGTCTCCCTGACGAATTTCCGACAGGAATCCGGAATGCGTCCCGATATCCGGGTTCATAAGGCGCAAGGCAAGGATTTTAATGAGATGGTGATGAGCAGTGGGTCTGGAATGACAGTTACGGTTCGGATGAGGTAAACTGCTCCCCGGACTTTGTGCGCCGGCCTCACCGGACTCTTTGGATGAAAACATTTGGGCAGATCTTGAACAGGGTTTTCAGCCAATGGGTCCGGGCGGGTAGTGTGAAACGGATGGGATTGGAAGGAGTGTTGCGCAGCGACGCGCTGACAAGACCATTGGTTTCACACGGGGAGGATGTCGACAAAAAAAGGGAGTCTTAACTCCCCTGATTCAATATGTAGTCGACTGCTTTCTGCGCTTTGGCCGCTGCTTCGACGATGAACTTCTTATCATTCTTCAGCGGCTTCAGCCAACCCTGGATATAGGATGCTGAATTGTCGATCGATTGCTCATTCATAATGCCCGTATGGTTGTTCAGAAAGGCTGCGCCAATCTCGGCAACTAGCTCTTCTTTTTTATCCTAATTTTCGGATAACAAGGATTATCCCAACTAAATATTTATCCTAACTTTTAGTATAAACCTGTTAGTGCACAGCATTTTAATGCGATAAAAGTTGTGATAATATTTCTTCAAAAAAGGAAGGTGTCATGAGATGGAACGATAGTTATAATCCGGAAGAAAATCGCACTTCTGAATGTTTCTAATCATCGATTTAGCAAAGATGACTCTATTAAGGAGGATCATCTTTGCTAATTCATTGATGTTTATTCCTTTAGGCCAAGATATTCCAGTAGATCTTTCTTCTTGCGGGCGTTCTTCCACTTTTTACCAGTGTCTTTAATCACATTGTCTTCAAGTGTGGCCAAAGCCTGATTCTTTTGCTCCGTAGAGACAAAAATATAGCGCATGGTCGTGTTTATGTCAGAATGCCCCATCAGTCGTTGGATGGCTACGATATTGAGATGTAGCTCCAGCCAATGACTGGCTCGCGCATGACGTAGCTGGTGGCAATGCAGATTATCAGGCACTTCGGGATTAATACTGTGCGCTTTCTGCGCGTATATTTTTAGACGCTTGTTTACACCTTCCTGGCTGAGTTTCTTTTTCCCTCCGTCATAATGAACGAAGAACAACAGGTCACCGAGATTAGGCTTTTTGCCGTGGAATATCTCGATGTAACCTTTTAGGACTTTAGCTACATCATTAAGTATTGGTGGCGATCTTCGTTTGGCTCCCTTACCCACGACAGCAATATAGTTTTTTCCATTAGGCTCATTCAGATGGATGTCAGACATTTTTAACGATAGCACCTCGTCAATACGAGCCCCGATACTGTAAATCAGATAGAATAGCGTAAAATCACGTTTCCCGATTTTGGTTTTGAGGTCGATGACATTAAAAAGATTTTTTATGGCCTCTTGTGCTATTTCCACCTGTGCCGGTTTGATATATCGCATCTGCCTAACTTCTTGGGCCTCCATTCCCATTTGGACAAAGCGGATGTCTCTTTTGCTCAGGAACTTAAGAAAGTTCTTTAAGCAAGCCAGCCGTTGATTACAAGTGGAGTTGGAGCAACTTCTTTCATTTTTTAGCCACAGCATCCATTCCTGGATATGCACTTGTGAAAAGCTATCGCCTGAGAGATTGTCTGAATCGGTTGACTTGACATCTTTCATAAAGATGGCGTATAAGGTAATTGCTTCATGGTATGCCCGCAGAGTATGGGGACTCAGAGCTCTTATATGGGGAAGATATACTTTCTCCCACTCACGCATTGACTTTGCAATGACTAAGGATTCAGTCAGTTTCTTCATGGTCAAAAAAGTTTGTAAGATCTGGTAATAGGTCGTGAAGAGCATGTCCGGTCAGTTCTTCTAATTGCTTAAAGAACAAAGGAACAAGTTGGTAGTAGTAGCAGGTGCTTTCGATTTTTCGATGCCCCATCGAGTGGCTAAGATAGAGTAGCTTGTCAAACCACTCCGTACCGTCATAATCCCAACTATTGATGTTCGTCACCGCGTAAAGGCTACGGAGATCGTAAGCTCGTGCAGGTTCACTGGATATGGTTTTCCAGATCTTTCTAAAGGCAGTTGCTTGCCACATAATTCCATAGAAGTTGTCATTTTTATTGGGGAAAAATATTTTCCTACCTGGCATAAGTCGTTCCATAGCGTCATTATATTGCTTTAACAAGTCCCACATTGTTGGATGCAATACAACTCTGTGTTGATCAAGACCCTTAGAGTGAGCTATATTGATAATGCCATTTGGGAGATCAACGTCCTCACATCTGAGCATACGGGCCTCGTTTGTACGCATACCGGTACTGTAAAGCAATCGGAAGTATACGGGAACTTGGATTTTCCTCAGTTTGAATTTCAACTCGTTTTGCCATCCAATAAGTTCAATTGTAGAGGTTGAATGAAAAAAGGAGCTTAATTCATCCTCACTGAACGCATGGGGTTTAAATGTGGATTTTTCGGTAGGCAAGTTTTCCGGTATCAACACATTCGTCCATCCGTGTTTGTTGGTATATCTTAAGAACTTACGTACTGGGAGTACCCGCAAATTCCGTGATTTGCATTTTTCTTCAGGCCTTTTGCGGCACCAATTATTGACAATATCATCTGAGAGAATTTCTACATCATGGCCAATCGATGCACAGTATTTGTTAAAACGTATGATGGTTCCATGTGTAAATCTTGACAGATGATTAGATGCCTTTAGGTAAAAGATGTATTCGTCCAACATGTCAGATATGAACGTCTTAACCAATGGACGCTCAGTTTCTGGAACAACCTTCTTTGACCTATTGATTTGGATTAGTTCCGGAAGGTTTATGGATGTATAGCTACAACTATTAGTGTAGCTAAGAAATTGTCGGATACAACCAGTTCGACTGTTGTGAGAGAGTTCAGTCTCACCCGGGCGTTTCTTACACCATTCATCAACCAGTTCTTGCGAGATATACTGCACCTCTTTTTTATTCACACAAAAACGAGTAAAGGTTGTTAGCGGCAACAAGCTCTGAAGCCCTAATGTCTTTCCTTTGGATTTATGGTAATCCACATAGATATTGGCCAGTTCTTCAATCGTTTTCATACCTCGAACACCTCCTTCCTGACACCATACTTCTCAATGCTTAGTCCACATTCACGCAGATGCTTGATGTCACTAGCGATATATGGATTTAAAGATTCCGGGGATTGGTGTCCCAGTATGTCACTGATAATTTTAGGCTGAACACCTGTTTCCAGGATTTTAGTTGCCAGGTAGCGTCGGAACAAACGGATGCCATTTTCTTCATCATCGCATCTAATTCCTAATTTTTTAAAAAAGCGTCTGATGATTCCTCCTATGGTACTTGAGTTCATCGGATTTTCCGGATCATGGGCATTAGTGAAAATGTTCTTTATGCCCAGGTTATCCGAACGTTCTTCTACAAGGTAGTCTATCAAGGGGTTGCCAACGACGGCCCTAAGTGGTAAGACCATCGGTTGCTGTGTTTTGGATTGGGTAAGAATGATTAGGTCCCTTTCCCAATCGATATTATCAATCTGTATTTGAGCTATGTCAGACCCTCTTAATGCCGTATACAGAGCCATGGATACAATAGCGATATCGCGTAAAGACAAATCCTGTGCACCCTTTTGTAAATGCTCTTTAATGATACGAATCTCATCATCTTTAAGTGTGGCAAAATTCTTTCTACCGTTCCTTAAAGGAGGAATGTCTTCCATGATACGTGCGTATTCAACATAGTAGTCAGTCCCTATGGTGGTTTTTAATACGGTTTTGATTTTGGTCCTATAGGAGCAACCTCTAAGCTGCTTGCATCCATCATAGAAGAAGAGTAGTATCATGAACTCTGAGATGTCACATAAATCAATGGCTCCATTTCGTTGCATATGATAGAAGAAGGCGGAAGCAGCATTCGCTTCTACTCTGATTGACTTTGTGCTTTTGCAATCTTTTGATGCCACCTGTTTAAAACGGTCAACAATATCTTTAAATAAAGGATTCAACTGATTATAACTGCATTCTCGGTACTGAACAGGCGCGAATGGGAGTCTATTGGGGAAATGATTGAACTCGTCAAAGCCTTGAATAGTACGAACTGATGTGCGATAATAACCAAGTCTTTTGGTGCTTCCTTCAAGACCTTCCTTGGAAATGAATTTCTTGTAGAAATCATAGTATGACGTGTACTTTCCTTCATGAACAAACAACCGCCTGATCATAACACTGACGGCGTCGATGGCGACTCTTCCAAATCCTTTTGCTTTCATGTATTCTAAAAGCTGTGGATGGGTTTTCTTTAGTTTTTTGATATCCATTTTATTACTGAGTGTTAGTGTTCAGTAATAATAGACGGATTTTATTCAGAATATTATCACAACTATTCTTTGATATATTCCTTTATATCAAGCTCTTACTAATGAAAGTTGAGATAATATTTTAGTTGGGATAATCTTTA
>JBGSYX010000348.1:0-6764 GCA_041750735.1 Cyclobacteriaceae bacterium | reverse complement strand
GTTCGGCAAGGCCCGGAGAGCAAGGCAGTATGATTTTGTTTATTCTGTCTGAATCCATATTATGAAAAAAGGGGCATTACGCCCCTTAAATATACCTATTATCCAGTCGCTTAACTGACAGAAGCAACAAAATACTCCCTGTTCATTCGTGCAATATTAGATAGGTCAATGCCTTTCGGGCATTCCGCCGAGCAGGCACCGGTATTTGTACAAGATCCAAATCCTTCTTCGTCCATCTGAGACACCATGGCCAACGCGCGGTTTTTGCGCTCAGCGTAACCTTGTGGCAACAGGGCGAGTTGAGAAATTTTGGCGCTGACAAAGAGCATGGCGGAGGAGTTTTTGCATGCCGCTACACAAGCACCGCACCCAATACAAGCTGCCGCATCCATCGCGAGGTCTGCATTTACCTTTGGAATTGGAATGGCATTGGCATCAACCACGACGCCGGTATTTACTGAAACAAATCCGCCAGCCTGAATGATCCGGTCGAATGCTGATCTGTCAACTACCAGGTCTTTGATGACCGGAAATGCCTTCGCTCTCCATGGTTCAATAGTAATAGTAGTGCCATCGGCGAAAGTACGCATGTGCAACTGGCACACGGTGATTTCTTCTTCCGGTCCGTGAGGGCGGCCATTGATAAACAGACTGCACATACCACAAATGCCTTCACGGCAATCGTGGTCGAAGTGCACCGGATCTTCCCCGCGCTCCGTCAGCTCCTCGTTGAGGATATCGAGCATTTCGAGAAATGAACTGCCGGTAGAAATATTCTTTACCTCGTAGGTTTTAAATTCCCCTTTACTTTTTGCATTTGGCTGCCGCCAGATTCTGAGGGTGTAATTCCTTACTTTTTCCATTACTTATAGCTACGTTGACTGAGTTTTACATATTCAAATTCCAATTTTTCTTTATGGAGTTCTGCCGGTGTTTTTTCACCTTTGAACTCCCATGCCGACACGTAAGCGAAATTTTCATCGTCGCGTTTTGCCTCGCCTTCTTCGGTCTGGCTTTCTTCCCTGAAATGGCCGCCGCAAGATTCCTTTCTATCCAGTGCATCCTGCACCATAAGTTCACCTAATTCCATGAAGTCGGCCACGCGAAGGGCTTTTTCGAGAGTCATGTTCAATTCTTCATTCACGCCGAGGACTTTCACATTTTTCCAATAATCCTCACGAAGTTTCTGAATTTCCAGTTTTGCTTCTTTCAGACCCTTTTCATTACGCGCCATGCCGCATTTATCCCACATGATCTTGCCGAGCTCCTTGTGAAACTGGTCAACAGTTTTTGTGCCGTTGATTTTCAAAAGGCTATCTATTCGCGCTTTCACTGTAGTTTCCGCTTCTTTGAAGGCCGGATGGTCAGTTTCGACTTTTTTAATGCCAACTTCAACCAGGTAATTACCGATGGTGTACGGAATCACAAAATATCCATCTGCCAAGCCTTGCATCAACGCTGAAGCGCCGAGGCGGTTAGCGCCATGGTCGGAGAAATTACATTCGCCAGTGGCGAACAGTCCCGGGATGGTGGTCTGAAGATTATAATCAACCCATAGGCCGCCCATGGTATAATGCACCGCCGGGTAAATCATCATCGGGGTTTCGTATGGATTTTCGGCAACTATTTTTTCGTACATCTGGAAGAGGTTGCCATATTTTTCCCTGATCACGTGCTCACCATCGCGCTTAATGGCATCCCTGAAATCCAGGAATACAGCAAGTCCGGTTTCACCCACTCCCCTGCCCTCGTCGCAAACATTTTTTGCATTGCGGGAAGCTACGTCACGGGGAACCAGGTTTCCGAATGACGGGTAAATTCTTTCAAGATAATAGTCGCGCTCGTCTTCAGCTACGTCTGAGGGTTTCACGGTTCCTTTGCGAACCTTCTCAGCCATCTCTTTTGTTTTCGGTACCCACACCCTGCCGTCGTTGCGGAGTGATTCAGACATCAGTGTCAGCTTGGATTGCTGGTCACCGTGAACCGGAATACAGGTTGGGTGAATCTGCGTATAACATGGATTTCCGAAGAAAGCGCCTTTCTTATACGCCCGCCAGATAGCCGTGGTATTGCAACCCATGGCATTGGTGGAGAGGAAAAATACGTTGCCGTATCCTCCTGTTGCCAGAACTACAGCATGTGCACTGTGCGATTCGATTTTGCCGGTGACCATGTTTCTGGTAATGATCCCCCGGGCTTTTCCGTCAACCACCACTACATCGAGCATTTCATTGCGGGTGTACATTTTCACTTTGCCGGAAGCTATTTGCCTGCTGATGGCTGAATAGGCTCCTAAAAGCAACTGCTGACCAGTCTGGCCGCGAGCATAAAAGGTCCTTGAAACCTGTGCGCCTCCAAATGACCGGTTGTCCAACAATCCGCCGTACTCGCGGGCGAATGGCACTCCCTGGGCTACACACTGGTCAATAATATTGTTACTTACTTCCGCAAGTCGATATACGTTGGCTTCGCGTGCGCGATAATCACCGCCTTTTACCGTATCGTAGAATAACCTGTAAATACTGTCGCCGTCGTTTTGATAATTCTTTGCCGCATTGATACCGCCCTGTGCCGCGATACTGTGGGCGCGACGCGGACTATCCTGGTAACAAAATGCTTTTACATTATATCCGAGTTCACCGAAAGAAGCGGCGGCGGCGCTACCTGCCAGCCCTGTTCCTACGACGATGATGTCGTATTTTCGCTTGTTGGCGGGATTTACCAGCTTCAGGTTGAACTTGTGTTTCGACCATTTTTCGGCAATCGGGCCGGCTGGAATTTTCGCATCAAGTTTATTCATATGGATGATTTTTTATTTTCCTGATTAAATAATATTAAAAAATACCAGCACCGGCATGGCTGCAAATCCAAGTGGAACTACAATGGCAAAGATAAGCCCGAGGGCTTTAATGAGCGGGGTGTACTTTTTATGGTCCAGGCCCAGTGTCTGAAAAGCGCTCCAGAATCCATGTTTCAGATGGAAGAACAGCGCTACCAAACCCACGAGATAACTTATCAGAGCAAACGGAGTCCGAAACTGTTCGATCACCAGCTTGTATATATCCCTGTTGCCTTCAGTGTCGGTGGTGAAAACATACCCGCCGTCGTGCTTGTACTGCCACCAAAAATCCTTCAGATGAATGAAGAGAAAGGCAAGGATAAGAATACCAAGCAACGTCATGCTGCGCGATTCCCATGCGCTATTGGCGCTGCCCTGTTGTACTTTGTAGGTCACCGGTCTTGCTCCTTTGTTTTGAAAATAAAGGATAATAGCCACAGTCACGTGCAGCAGTATTCCTGCATATAGCAGATAAGACACTGTCCCGATCAATGGGTTGGTGGACATAAACGCCGCGTAGGCATTAAACGAAACACCCTCATCACCCTTGAAGATCGACAGGTTTCCGATAAGGTGAATAGTGAGAAAGGAAATCAAAAACAGCCCTGTCAGCGACATTAGCAGTTTTTTACCCAATGAACTTGTTAACATTTTAATGATCCAGCTCATGCTTTATATGTTGGTTTTATAATAAATCGGATTTGATTTGCTAATACCGGTAATGTACCGGCCTTAGAATAGTGTCGCAAATTTGCCATTATTACCATGGCTTAAAAATGACAATTATCATTTTCATTCCCAAAGTTGTAACCAGTTGTAATTTTTTTTTGTTTGTTAAATACTAAATCTTGTTAATTTGATTTAATAATAAGTAGCGGTAATTTCGAAGCATGAAAAAAACACCAATTCTATTTTTTGTTCTCCTCATCTTATTGGCGGATTTTTCATACGTTCACGCCACTCACATCCGGGCAGGTGAAGTGACGGCCTCATTGATATCATGCCAGAACTATTCCTATAATTTTTCAGTGACATTATATACTGACTTACGGTCGACGGTAGAACCCGGGGGCGGTGAAATTAACTTTGGTGATGGTGTCGTTCTTCCGTTTGAAGTTGGCAACCCTGATTTCTTTCAGGATCTTGGCGATAACATAGGATTCAATATATTTTATGTACAACACACCTTTCCGGGCCCTGGCGAATACAAGATCAGTTACCGCGAATTTAACCGCAACGCCAATATTGTCAATATGGATAATTCGGTACAAACACCATTTTATGTTGAAACGGTTATCATCATCGACCCATTTCTTGGTTGTAATAACACCCCGATACTGGTAAATCCGCCTGTGGATGATGCCTGTACCGGAGTGATATTTCTGCACAATGCCGGTGCGGTTGATGCCGACGGTGATAGTATCTCCTATGAATTTACCATACCAAACCAGGATCAAAATGTGCCGGTGGTAAATTACCGCTTTCCCGATGACCACGACATTGCCAATTATGATTCTAAAAATGAAGACAAAACCGGCCCCGCCACATTCAAACTCGATCAAAAAACCGGGGATATAGTATGGGATGCTCCCGGTGGTGAAGGGCAATACAACTGGGCATGGAAAATAGTAGAATGGCGCAAAATTCAAGGGGAATGGTATCAGCTCGGCTATGTGGTGCGCGATATGCAGGTGACAGTCACTGAATGCAACAATGAACCACCGGAAATCACGCCTCCGCCCGACACATGCGTAGTCGCCGGGGAAAAACTTATTGAGACTGCCACAGCAACTGACCCGGATGGTGATCCCGTAATACTTTCCTCCTTTGGCGATGTGTATGAAGTTGGCTCCAGTCCTGCCAGCTATTCGCCGTTTCCCGATGTAGTGCAAGCGGTTCCTGCAAAATTGAACTTCACATGGCAAACCGACTGTTCGCATGTACGTGAACGAGAGTGGCAGGTGCGCTTCAAGGCAGTCGATCAACCTAATATAGCCGCAGGGCGAGGTCCTAAACTCGCCGACTTTGCCACGTGGTTTATCCGCGTTGTAGGTCCGCCGCCCGAGGGGTTACTTGCCACGCAAGGCAACGGGAACAAAGTACAACTCACATGGGACAGCTACACGTGTCCGCAGGCATCGCTCATGCAGGTATGGCGTCGCGTCGATAGTTTTGAATTCCAGCCGGGACATTGTGAATTGGGGATGCCAGATTATGCGGGCTATGAATTGGTAACGGTACTTGATATAAATCAGAATCAATATGTGGACGATAACTTTGGAAAAGGACTCGAGTACGGCGCTACGTATTGTTATCGGCTCGTGGCGGTATTCCAGGATCCAGCCGGTGGCGAAAGCGTTGTTTCTTCAGAATCTTGTGTGCTCATCGAAGAATTTGACGGGGATTTTGGCTCGTTGACCACAAACGTGTCAGTCACAAAAACTGGTACAAATGATGGTGAAGTTTACGTCCGCTGGACGTCGCCTTTTGATATTGATCCGGCAAAACATCCCGGCCCCTATACCTATGAACTATACCGCGGCGTTGGATTTACTTCAGCTTCCAATACGCTTATCTCGGGGGGCAGGATTACCGATACAACTTTTGTTGACACCGGCCTTAATACAGACGGCTCAGTTTATAATTATACCATCATCGTCTTTGATGGCACAGGTGCTGCCATTGACACGACGAGTACGGCCTCTACGGTGCGATTGGATCCCGGAGCCATTACAGGCGCTATCGAACTACAATGGAAGGCACTGGTGCCATGGTCCAATGTTTCACAAAAGTATCCGATGCACCTTATATATAGGGATAATGTCGATCCAAACGACCCGAAAAAGTTAGTGCTGATCGATAGCGTAAACGCCGGCATGGAAGGTTTTATTTACCTCGACGATGGCAGTGTTACGGGTGGCGGGCCACTCATTGACACAAAGGAATATTGCTATTATGTCGTTACCAAAGGCACTTATGGAAATCCAAAAATTCTGGAGCCGTTAGTGAATAATTCCCAGATCGCATGCGCACAGCCCAATGATACCATAAGTCCGTGTTCACCAAAGGAATTCGTTATTGTGAATCTGAACTTAGAAGATGTCTGCCAGGAATTCCTGAACGACAAGCCCTGCGATTATAATGATTTCTACAATGATCTGGCATGGGAAGTTAATAACGATGCCGAATGTGACGAAGACGTCCGCAGCTATAACATTTACTTTTCAGAAACCGGCGAAGAGGGAACTTTCAACATCATAGCCAATGTGGTGGGAACGTCCTACACCCATGATGATTTGACATCTTTCAAGGGTTGCTACAAGATAACCGCGGTTGACAGATCTGGCAATGAAAGTGAGCCGACAGAGGCGGTTTGCAATGACAACTGTCCGTTTTATGAACTGCCGAATGTGTTCACACCCAACGCGGACGCCATAAATGACGTTTTCCAGGCATTCAATACCTTCGATGTATCCACGGGAACCAACAAATGCCCGCGCTTCGTACTTGCCGTGGATTTCTACGTTTATGACCGCTATGGCAAGGAAGTTTTTTCCAACATCAACATGGCCGAAAAGAGTCTGCTGATCCGGTGGGATGGTCGGAATAACAATGGCGCCGAAATGCCCAGCGCTGTATATTACTATCGGGCCAATGTCACTTTCGACGCGCTTGATCCTAATCTGCAATACCAGGAATACCGCGGCTGGGTGCAGTTGCTGAAGTAGGAAAATGGTGTTGACGGCTTAAAGTCAGGATGATCTAGTAACGTGAAAAATTGTTATAAGGCTATATCAATCATTGTAGTAGTATCGCTCGGTAGTGTCCAGACCAAATCCATTATAAATATTGAGGTTATAGGATAATTTTGATGATATGCGCCCAAAATTATCATAGACATAAAACTCCTTCGTGCCACGATCCA
>JBGSYX010000347.1:0-24372 GCA_041750735.1 Cyclobacteriaceae bacterium | reverse complement strand
ATGGAAATATATAGATGTGCTATACCAACGAGTTCTATAACCAGTGAGACAAGTAGCGTTCCGACAAAATGTTTGATGTTAATTTGATGAGAAGAAAACTCACTTAAAACCAATCCATACTCCGGAAATTTCTTTTGAATTAATTTATAAATCCGTCCTTTCTTTACCAATGAAAAAAAAGTGAGTAACAGCGAAATTGAGAGCACTATTAGAAATGCGAATCCAAGCAATTCTGCCTGCTGCAATTGTCCCTTTAACAGAGCGAAGAACAGAACCGGAATGGCGACTATAACAACAGAAAAAATGCCACAAATGCCATAGATAGTGGATGCGAGATATACCTGGCTTTTGGACACATCCTGTGACTCTACATTATTGGAAAAAAAGGCAAGTGACGAAAATCCACCAGCTGGTAAAAAAATGCTAACCAGGTTGCGCCGCAGAAATAAGTGCGTACTAGTTTGGAGGGTCACCGATCGACCAAGAGCTTTGAAACTTTCCACATACATCTGCCCCTGGAGCAGCACATAGGCGAAGGTGAGAATTCCACCGAGCAACACATAAAAAATATTCAGTTCTCGGAACCGATTTTTTATCTCTACTAATTCAAGCTGCTCGTGTCGAATGAAAAAAAAGGCCATCCCCAACATGAAAGCCGCCAAAATAAATTGCCAGAAAAAGCGATTGTAGAAAAGTCGTGGAGGGTGTATTTTTTTCATGACCAAAGTCCCAGGTAAAATTAGAAAATTATTCGACGTTTGGCGTGAATACCAGATTAATGAAAGGTCGTTTGTAAATTCATTTCTTCAAGAAGGTATGGAAGTATAGATTTTCATCAGGCCTGCTTCGGACGGCTGGGTGGGAAGGTCCTGCTTTACGCATTCTTTACACTTGGTATTGTTGCGATTAGTTAGCCTGACTGAATGAGACTATGTCTCCTTCTTTCACGCCAAATTTATCACAAAAGCCGGCGGCAGTTTCCACAACATATTTGGCTCGCTTAAAGGAGGGTATCGGAGAATCAGAATACGGTTGTGTGTGCTTATAAATCGTCACAATTTGTCCTTGTCCATCTACATAAATTATATCGAGCGACATCTTGGTATTGTGCATCCAGAAGGATTGCTGGGTTTCATATTCCATGATAAACAGCATGGCCCTGTCATACGACATGCTCGATCGGAACATCATGCCCTGCGTCCGCTCTTCATCGTTATCAGCCACTTCCATTTCAACCAGCTTCAGGGTATCTTTTTGGCTACTTAAAAACGCAAGCGTTCCTTCCATTTTAAATTGTGGTTCCACCTCTTTGGGTTTTGCCGTATTTTCTGAAGCGCTTACAATCTTACGATCAACCACATAGGGTTTTAACAATACAGCCGCTGCCACGAGGACTATTGCTGCTATGATGATATTGCGCTTCATGGAGCCTTTCATAAATTCTAAATTTGATGCAAATTTATCCGTACTGTGGTGAAATAAAAAATGCTGCGCGAATTATGGAGATTGAGTAGAAGAGAAAGATTGATTGAATTTCAAATTGGCGATCAACGATTTGCGATTTAAGCTGATGATGAAAAATTGAACAGAACCAGTGAGCCGTTGAACCAGTCGCCTTTCCAGTATTCCACTATACCATCAGCATTTCTTATTGAACCCATGAACTGTTCTACTGCTGAGCCCATAAACTATTGGCAAGTTGGCCATACTTCACTACTTTTAGTATTCATTAACAACACTTTTCTCATGGGAATAAAACACTTTTTTTTCGGGTTTATCCTGTTGGCTCTGACAGGACTTTTTATTTTGGGCTGTTCAAAAAAAGCGAGTACTGCTGATAACATTCCACTTCCGGAACACCCAAGGCCCGATAAAGAACGCGCTGAGTGGATGAATCTCAATGGCTATTGGCAGTTTGAAAATGACAGCGCGAATGTAGGTCTGACAGAAAACTGGTTCAACGGCCGAAAAGGATTTACCCAAAAAATCCTGGTGCCATTTCCGTGGGGATCGCCATTGAGTGAGGTAGAGAATAAGGCTGATATCGCCTGGTACAAACGGATCATTAAAATTCCTCAGGAATGGAGCGGAAAGCGAGTGTTCCTCATCGTAGGTGCAAGTGATTGGCTCACTAAAGGCTGGATGGATGGAAAAGAAATTGGCCAATATCAGGGAGGTTACACGCCCTTCGAATTTGAGCTGACAGGGAATGTGGAATCAGGAAGTTCACATGAAGTAATACTGCGGGTTGATGACTCACCTCATGATTTCAAACTATTTGGCAAGCAAGGCTATGGCGATGCCAAGGGTATATGGCAAACAGTATATCTTGAGGCCCGCCCGCAACATTTCATTAAAGACTTCTATTTTACTCCCGACATCGATAGCGGTCGACTTTTAGTTAAGGCGGTATTTGATAAGCCCCTCGAGGTGGATTCGAAAGTTTCGCTGAATTACAAGGGCAAGGAAAGCAATTACTCCATTGGTGAAGGGACGGCTTTAGCTGGCTCAGGAGTCGCAAATTTCGTAGTTGACATTCCCAATCCAGTGCTATGGACGCTGGAAAATCCGCACCTTTATGATGTTGAATTAGTTCTGGAGGGCGAATCACCCGATATTATCAGCGCGTATTTCGGTATGCGTAAAATCAGTGTAGTGAACCTGCCTGGCACAGATATTCCATATGTGGCGCTGAACAATAAACCAATTTACATACAAACCACATTGGATCAGGCATATCATCCGGAAGGATTCTACACCTTCCCGACAGATGAATTTATACGGGATGAGATATGGCACGCCAAAGAAATCGGATTAAATGGCCAACGCGTACACATTAAGGTGCCTATCCCACGAAAACTTTACTGGGCCGATAAACTTGGACATCTTATCATGGCCGACGTGCCCAATAGTTGGGGTGAACCTGACTCTGCCGCGCGTCATGAAACGATGGTTGCCATGGAGGGGATGTTTAACCGGGATTATAATCACCCGTCAATCTACTCATGGGTTTTATTCAATGAAACCTGGGGCTTATTCTCCAAAACCGAAGAAGGAAGCCGAAAATATTTACCCGAAACCCAGGAGTGGGTGGCATCAATGTATCATCACGCCAAATCACTGGATGACACACGGTTGGTTGAAGACAATTCAGCCTGCAATTACGACCACGTTATCACGGACATCAACACCTGGCATGCTTACCTGCCGGGCTACGCATGGAAAGGATTTCTGGATAATGCCACCGCGCAGACATTCCCCGGTTCACCATGGAATTATGTTGAAGGTTATACCCAAACAAATATACCCATGTTCAACAGCGAATGCGGAAATGTTTGGGGCTACGAAGGTAGCACAGGCGACGTGGACTGGAGCTGGGATTATCATATAATGATGAATGAATTCAGGAGACATCCTAAAGTGGCCGGATGGCTCTATACAGAACACCATGACGTGATCAACGAATGGAATGGTTACTGGAAATTCGACCGCACTAAAAAATTCACCGGATTCGAGGAATTAGTAAATGGTATGCACCTAAACGATATGCACAGCCTCATTTACCTTGCACCTGCATTTCTGGATCAGGAGGCTGGTGTCGGCGAAGAAATTCAGGTGCCGGTTCGCCTTTCCGTGATGACAGATCAGGTGCCAGAGGGTGAGGTGGATATGAACCTTAAACTTTACGGATGGAATACGCTCGGTCAAGCAGTTGACGTATGGAGTGAAAGCAAAAAAATCAGCATAGCGCCATGGGAACAGCGCGATCTTGAGCCCATACAAGTGGTGATGCCCCAGTCGCCCGGGTTATACATTTTAAGCATGCAGTTGGTAGGCGACGACAAATTGATTCATTCTAATTTTACGGTTTTCAAAGTAAATGGAACTATTGAAAACGCAGGCATAATCACGTTTCGTCCAGACTCATTCACGAAACAAGAATGGTCCCTGAAGCAGTGGAACATCCTCGATGGACTGAAGGTCAATGGAGCGGGAACCGGTTATTTTGAATACGAGGTACTGATACCGGAGGGTATGGATATTTCGCAGTTTTCCAAAGCTACTTTTAAAGCCGAGCTTTCTTCAAAACCGCTCAATGGAAAAGACAAAGAGGAAGTCTTGGAAACAAATAACGACTACATGCGAGGAAAAGGACTTCATGATCCAGGCCGCAATCCGAACTCTTACCCAATGACGGATGAGTACCTGAATCCCTCAAAAGTCATCGTTTCAGTGAATGGAACCAGTATTGGTGAAGCGGACCTGCCCGACGATCCGGCAGACCATCGCGGCATACTTTCGTGGCATTCGCAGTTGCGTGATAAAAAATTGCGTGAAGCTGGCACATTTGGTTATCTAATAGAATTACCAATTGACAAGGCGGTGATTCAACAAGCCGTTACGGATGGTAAATTGATCATCCGGTTCGCGGTGGATGAGTCGTTGCCCGGAGGTTTGGCGATTTATGGTAAGGACTTTGGCAGATATCCGCTGGATCCGATGATAGTCTTTGAATAATTTCAGGGAATTAGCGAATACGGCAGAATGTGAGACGATTGGTTAAAATTTTCAGATGCTTTTCAAGTCTGTGACCAAGAAAATATTTTACTTTTGTAAAACCCTCTGAAATTGATGATTAGAAGATTATTTCCTTCTGATAAAAATTACCTGATGCTCCAGGCTCAGGAAACGCAAAAGGAGAAACTCCTCAACTTTCTGGTTGATTATGGGAAAACCTACTATTTGCAGCAGCACAATCCCCTCGGACTTATCGACGATACCATACAGGAGATCGTTGATGCAAAGGGTTTTCCGGCCGAAGCTTTCGATGAATTTTACAATGATTTAGCTGCGATATACCGCTTTAAATACAACGAAGTGCAGTTGGAATTTTTATTCGATGGATCCACACACTTTGACAAATATTCCAGGGAATGGAAGGAGTTTTTTAAGCAGCATATCTATGCATTTTGCAGCAATAAGTTCTTTCTCCGTGCGGTGCTGGATATTGCCGTCTTTCACAACCGCGACCGGGTTGCCATGCTTGCAGGTGATCGTCTAAAGTACTTTCTGGAAAATTTCTATTCTATGAAAGTATATAAGTATCGCGGCATTATGGAACTGGCCTCTTGAGTCAGAACTTCCAGGAACCCTCGAAAACCAGAACTGCCGGGCCTTTGAGGCGGACATTCTTAAATCCGCCGGATAATGCCTTTTCAAAACTGATCGTAAGATTACCACCGGGCGTCTGAACCTGAACAGGAGAAATGCCGCCATTGAAGCTATGCACAAGTGCAGCGGCCGTGACACCCGTACCGCACGACAATGTTTCATCTTCGACACCGCGTTCATAAGTACGCACAAAAATACTGCTTGCATCCAATTGCTCTACGAAGTTCACGTTGGATCCTTCATTAAAATAAGGCGCCCCGTTTCGGATTTTTCTACCAGAATTAAATACATCGTAATTCTTTACGTCATTCACGTAACAGACGTGATGCGGCGATCCGGTATTCAGGAAGTAGTGGTCCGGGTGATTTTCAACCACCTGGACATCAGGCATAGTTATTTCTATGAGGCCATCGATAAGGGTTGCGCCAAGAATGCCCTGTACTGTCATAAATCTGCAAGAATTGTTTACCAGTCCAAGGTGGTTGGCAAATTGCACTACACAACGACTGCCATTGCCGCAAAGTGAGGTGAGGTATCCATCGGCATTATAATAGATCATCTCGAAATCTGCCTCCTTATGATTTCTTAGCAGAATCAGGCCGTCAGCACCAATGCCAAAGTGTCTATGACAGAGTCGGGCGATGATGGTATGGTTGGTAAGATCAAAAGTCTCCTTGCGATCATCGATCATGATAAAATCGTTACCTGTACCCTGATACTTAAAAAACGCTAATGAACTCATTGGACTTTTATTTTAAACATACTGACCTTAACGCAAAAAAGCCAACCCTGAGGGGCTGGCTTCGATATTTTCCAATTACTCCGATCAGGATAATTTTTCTTTGATCCTTGCAGATTTACCTTGCTTACCACGCAGATAGTATAACTTGGCTCTTCTCACGACACCACGTCTTACAATCGTGATAGTGTCAATATTTGGCGATACGATCGGGAAAATTCTTTCGACGCCCACACCATTAGAAACCTTTCTTACGGTGAATGATTCGCCGTTGGTTCCTGTGTTTTTGCGTTGAATTACAGTTCCCTGAAAGTTCTGGATTCTTTCTTTGTTTCCTTCTTTGATTTTTACAGCCACGATAATGGTATCTCCAGGCTTGAAATCGGGATATTTACCGGCGATCGCCTGATATTCTTTTTCGACTTCTTTAAATAATGTATCGCTCATTTTATTGATATTTTACTCCTTTGGCAAAACGGACTGCAAATATAGGGAATTAATGAATAAAAAATAGACGTGTGATTTAAAAAAATCTATGACTATTTCAACAGATCTGGACGGCGTTTTTCGGTCCGGCTAATGGCCTCGTTTTGACGCCACTCCTCTATTTTGGCATAGTGCCCTGATAAAAGGATATCCGGAACTTTCATGCCCTTATAATCTGCCGGCCGAGTATAGGTTGGCGGAGCAACCAGGTTGTCCTGAAAACTATCACTCAAAGCCGATGTTTCGTCAGACAGAACTCCCGGGATCAAACGAATTATGGTGTCAGTAAGGACTACCGCCGCAAGCTCACCTCCGGAAAGCACGTAATTTCCAATACTAATTTCTTTGGTTACCAGGTATTCGCGCACCCTTTCATCCACGCCTTTATAATGTCCGCAGATCAGAATAATGTTTGTCAGAAGCGACAATCTGTTGGCCATGGGCTGATCCAACAATTCGCCATCCGGGCTCAGATATATGATTTCTTCATAAGCACGTTGTGATTTTAGTTGCTCAAGGCATTTATCAATCGGTTCGATCATGAGGACCATTCCAGCCCCGCCGCCGTATTGATAGTCATCAACTTGTTTGTATTTGTTGGTTGTATAATTCCGAAGATCATGCACATGGATTTCCGCTAAATTTTTTTCCTGCGCTCTTTTTAATATAGAATGTTCTAAAGGTGCGGAAACCAGTTCCGGTAAGCATGTGATGATATCGATGCGCATCTTTATTGCAGATAAATTTCCAGAAGACCATCAGGGAGTTGTACGTAAACCTCCTTCTTCTCATGGTCCGCATGAAACACGATTTCATTTGAAACCGGCACAAGAACATCTTTTTCCAGATACTTCATATTGATGATGTCCTGAGCGCCTGAAGAAAATATATATTCGATCTGTCCAAGTGGGCCTTTGATATTGTCAACCACGGTATAGCCTATCACCTGATGATAATAAAACTGCCCTTTTTTTAATTTGGGGAGGAGTGTCAGCGGCATATATAAGGGGCATGATTTTAATGCCTGTGCATCCTCAGATGAATTTACATCCTTGAGTTCAAGGATGCCTTTAACGCCATTTATCTGAAGGGATTTCACAAAAAATGGAACCAGATTTCCCGCTATGAGGACAAATACTGATTCCATCTTTATATACTTTGTAGGGTCATCCACATCGAGGTGGATATGTAAAGCCCCTTTCAAACCATGTGGTCTGACAATGTAACCCAATTCAAAACATTCATCAGGTGTCATTGCAGACAGGGATTTACTTGTACTATTCGGTCTTTTTTTCTTCAGCCGCCACTTCTGGTGCAACTTCAGCGACTGTCTTTTCAGCAGTAGCCTCAGCCTCAACAACAGATTCCTCCACTTTAGCCACTTCCTCAACAGTTGTAGCTTCAACTTCAGCAACAGATTCCTCTACTGCAGCAACTTCTTCTTCAGGAGTTTCAGATTCAGCAGGAGCTTCAACTACCGTAAGTTTCTTTTTTAGTGCTTCGGCTTTGGCTTCCTTCACTTTTTTCTCAGCCTCCAGTCTTTCTTTAGCCGAAGCTGCTTTTTTCTCAGCGAGCGTACTTACCTTTTTGGTTACAACTGCATCTTTCTGAGCCAGCCATTCCTGGAATTTCTTGTCGGCTTGTTCTTGATCAATAGCGCCTTTATTTACACCAATCTGTAGGTGTTTCTTAAGCATCAATCCTTTGTAGGAAAGAATCCTTCGCACTGTGTCAGTTGGTTGGGCGCCTTTAATTAACCAATCCACGGCCTTTTGTTCATCAAGTTCGATAGTAGCAGGATTGGTGAGAGGCACGTAAGTGCCGATTTTCTCAATAAATTTACCATCTCTTGATGACCGGGCATCTGCTACGATCACGTCGTACATTTCCTTCTTTTTGCGTCCCCGACGCGTAAGTCTAATTTTTACTGCCATTTGTTTATTTTTTTATGTTATGGAACTCGTCCATGTTTTAAAAAGGAGTGCAAAGATAGGCTTCTTTTAGTTTAATGCGAATATTGAATGAACTATTTTATCCAACTGGGGCTTGTTTCTCTAAATTCAAAATGTTTGAAGTGAAATAGTCGAACACATCAAACCTTTCGGCGGCTTCTATAAATCAATATACGTATAGGCAATTATACATCTAAGTAATTTCTGTATACCTTTGATTTTAAAGCGTTAATCCTATGAATAAATACTCTTATATTTCTAATGCAGAAATCAATGTCATTGATGATTTGTATAAAAGATACAAAGAAGATCCGGATTCAGTGGACATTACCTGGAAGCGCTTTTTTGAAGGGTTTGAATTTGCCAATCAGCAAAACGGTCTTCCTGAAAAAGAATACAAAATCCCATCCGGTGAATTTGTTTCACTTAAGGAGCTTGGCGTCCGCAATTTAATTCATGCCTTCCGGACTCGTGGACACCTGAAATCTGATACAAATCCTGTTCGACCCCGTCGAAAGCACAACGTACTGCTCGAATTGACTGATTTTGGATTGTCGAATGAAGATCTCGATGTGGAATACGAGTATGAAGTAGGCCAGGTGATCGGGCTTGGCAAAGTAAAGCTTCGCGACATTTATGAAACACTGAAAAAGGTCTATTTCGGACCCATAGGGTTCGAATACATGCATATCAGGAATTTCGAAATCATCGAATGGTTCAAACATAAAGCCGAGCAGGAGTTCACGCTCTTTAACCCTCCGGTTGAAGAAAAGCGCCATATTCTTTCCAAGCTCAATGAGGCGGTCGTTTTCGAGAATTTTCTCCACACTAAATATGTTGGTCAGAAGAGGTTTTCCCTGGAAGGTGGTGAAAATGCCATCCCTGCACTGGATAAGATCATCCGATCGGCAATGGAATTCGGTGTGGAGGAAATTGTGATCGGTATGGCGCACCGGGGCCGGCTGAATGTGTTGGCTAATATCATGCAAAAGACTTATGAAGAGATATTCAATGAATTTGAAGGAACCGCTGTGCCCGATCTCACGATGGGTTACGGTGATGTCAAGTATCACTTGGGTTACTCAAGCAAGTATAAGTATGATGGCAAAGAGGTTTACCTGAAATTGGCGCCGAATCCATCTCACCTCGAAGCAGTGGATCCTGTAGTTCTAGGTTACACCCGCGCTCAAATCGATGACGAATACAAAGGCGATTTGAAAAAGGCGTTGCCTATACTTATTCATGGTGATGCCGCAGTAGCTGGTCAGGGGATTGTTTACGAGATCACGCAAATGGCAAACTTGCCGGGTTACACAACCGGCGGTACCATTCATTTTGTCATCAATAACCAGATGGGTTTCACGACCGACTATGATGATGCGCGATCAAGTATTTATTGTACAGACATTGGAAAAATCGTGGATGCACCGGTGCTGCATGTTAATGGTGATGACGCGGAGGCTGTTCACTTCTGCGCACGGGTTGCAATGGATTACAGGCACACATTTGGCAAGGATATATATATCGATCTGCTCTGTTACCGCCGTCATGGTCATAATGAAAATGATGAGCCAAAATTTACCCAGCCAAAACTGTACAACATCATCGCCAAACACCCCAATCCTCGTGAAGTATATTCCAAAAAACTGGTAGAGCGGGGTGATACAGACGCCGAACTGGCGAAAAAAATGGATCGGGAGTTTCGTGCTATGCTCCAGGATCGACTGAATCTCGTAAAGCAAAATCCGCTGCCATACCAGCCTCAGAAAATGGAGGAAGAATGGAAACAACTCACTCCAGCCAGACCCGAGGACTTCGATCAATCTCCAGAAACTGGTATTGATCCAAAGACAGTGGAAAAAATTGGCAAAGCCCTGATTACTTTACCAAAAGGGTTCAAACCCATAAAGCAAATAGAAAAACTTCTGAAAGATCGGAAGTCCGAGTTTTTTGAAAAGAAAATGCTCACCTGGGCAGACGCCGAACTTTTAGCCTATGGTTCACTGCTACTCGATGGAAATATAGTTCGCATATCGGGACAAGATGTGAAAAGGGGAACCTTTTCACACCGGCATTCGACGGTGTTTGATGCTGAGACCAACCAGGCGTATAGTTTTCTGGCTAACATTGATCCTAATCAAGCACCTTTTAATATTTATAACTCGCTGCTTTCTGAATTTGGCGTATTGGGTTTTGAATATGGCTATGCCAGCGCATCGCCACACGCACTCGTAGTTTGGGAAGCTCAGTTTGGTGACTTTGCAAACGGCACCCAGGTAATTATTGATCAGTTCGTGGCAAGTGCCGGAACCAAGTGGCAACGGATGAATGGACTCGTGATGCTATTACCTCACGGTTACGAAGGTCAGGGGCCGGAGCACTCGAGCGCCCGCCCGGAGCGTTTTCTGGAACTTTCAGCTAACTACAATATAATTGTAGCGAATATTACTTCACCTGCCAATTTCTTTCACCTGCTGCGCAGACAGCTGACCTGGAATTTCAGAAAGCCTTGTGTTGTCATGTCGCCAAAATCATTATTGCGCCACCCTGAAGTCGTGTCACCGATTGAAGAGTTTAGTATTGGGGGATTTAAAGAAGTGATCGATGATAATTATGCTGATCCGAAGCAGGTAAAAAGGCTTCTGTTCTGCTCCGGCAAGGTTTATTTCGATTTACTCCATGAGCAGCAAAAGTCATCCCGCAAGGATATTGCCATCATCCGAATAGAACAATTGTTTCCATTTCCGGAGAAACAGATACTGAATATCAGAAACAGGTATCATAAGGATAATAAGATTTACTGGGTTCAGGAGGAGCCTGAAAACATGGGCGCATGGACCTACATCCTGCGCAAGTATCGCAAGAGTGTGGACTGGGGAATATTCCGACCGGCCAGTTCATCGCCAGCCACCGGATATGCCAAGGTACACCAGAATGAGCAGCAGGATATCGTGAATAGAGCCTTTGCAGATCGATAAAAAGAGTCAGGCATGAACAATCCATTCAATGGTTTTATATTAAAAATGTCAACAGAGAATTTAGATAAATAGTAGTATTCCGATAATGAAAAAAACAGGCAAAATTATTGAAATGGTTGTTCCGTCAGTCGGCGAATCCATCACGGAAGTCACGATAGGTAGCTGGTTGAAGAGTGAGGGTGATCTTGTCACCATGGACGAAGCGCTTGCCGAGATAGAGTCAGATAAGGCCACTTTCGAACTTACCGCCGAAGCCCAGGGCTACCTTCATATTGAGGTTAAGGCCGGCGAGACTCTTGGGATTGGAGCATTGATCTGCAAAATCGAGCTTGTGGAAAATGGTGAAAAACCCATTGTCGTGGCTACAGAAGCGCCTAGGCAACAAGCTACTGAAAAAGTTGAATCAGACCATACAGCAGGACATCCATCGCCGGCAGCAGCGAAAATACTGGCGGAAAAGGGAATTTCAACCGACGCGGTACAAGGTACGGGCGTAGCAGGAAGAATTACCAAGGAAGATGCTCTAAAGGTTGAGAAAGCGGTTACTGATCAGGCCCCGCAAAAAGAGTCACCGGTACAAAATCAAGATACAAGGCAACAACGACGCGAGAAAATGACAACACTGCGCAGGACCATTTCCAAACGCTTGGTTGCGGTGAAAAATGAAACTGCCATGCTCACCACATTCAACGAGGTGAATATGAAGGCCATCATGGATATAAGGGCAAAATACAAAGACCGGTTCAAAGAGAAGTATGAAGTTGGTCTTGGATTCATGTCATTTTTTACAAAAGCATGTTGCATAGCGCTGAGGGAGTGGCCAAGTGTGAATGCGCAGATAGAGGGCGAGGAAATCCTTTATAGCGATTTTTGCGATATCTCCATCGCTGTATCAGCGCCACGAGGCTTGGTGGTGCCTGTGATCCGTAATGCCGAAGTCATGAGTTTTGATCAGATTGAAAAGGAAATAAGCCGGCTGGCTGTTCGTGCACGCGACGGAAAACTGAGTATTGAGGAAATGCAGGGAGGCACTTTCACCATCACGAATGGCGGTGTATTTGGCTCCATGATGTCCACACCGATTATCAATGCCCCTCAATCTGCTATACTGGGTATGCACAATATTGTTGATCGGCCTATTGCTGAAAATGGCGAAATAGTCATAAGACCCATGATGTACCTGGCCTTGTCCTATGACCATAGGATCATCGACGGTAGGGAATCGGTAAGCTTTCTGGTTCGGGTGAAAGAATTGCTAGAAGATCCGACGAGGATGCTTTTGGAATTATGAGTTATGGGTGATGAGTGAAAAGCAAAATACGATTGTTAGCTTAAGCTTTGAATTTGCCATTCATATCGTTAACACCTACAAAGTACTTACAGAGAAGAGCAAAGAATATGTTATGAGCAAGCAACTATTGCGTTCAGGAACAGCTATAGGTGCTCTTGCCCGAGAAGCAAGTAATGCTGAAAGTAAACCAGATTTTATACATAAGCTCGGTATGGCCCAAAAGGAATGTGACGAAACCATGTACTGGATTGATTTACTTATTGAAACAAAGTATTTAGGCGAAGAGGAGGGTGAACGATTAATTGAAAAAGCCACTTCACTTCTAAAAATGATTCGCAGTGCAATAATCACAACAAAGTCCAGATACTCAAAAAACCCATAACTCATTATAATACAAAAGCGACAAGGCATAAGACACAAGTCAAATACTGACAATAACCCATAATTCATAACCTATAACTCGTATTCAATGCAATATCAGGTAACAATCATCGGCTCCGGCCCGGGTGGATATGTGGCGGCAATCAGATGTGCTCAGCTCGGTATGAAAACCGCGCTCATCGAGAAATACGATACCCTCGGAGGTACATGCCTAAATGTCGGGTGCATTCCATCTAAGGCAATGCTGGATTCAACGGAGCATTACTATAATGCCAGTAAGCATTTCAAAGAGCACGGCATTGCTGTTTCCGGGTTGAAAGTTGATCTGGCACAGATGATAAAGCGGAAAAATGAAGTTGTGAATCAGACGGTGTCAGGCATTGATTTCCTGATGAAGAAAAACAAGATCGATGTGTACCATGGGATTGGGTCGCTTAAGGATTCTAAAACCATTAGTATAAAAAGCCCAAAAGAGGAGATAGTTATAGAATCCGCTTATACCATTATCGCTACTGGCTCCAAACCGGCATCCCTCCCATTTATTCAGATCGATAAAAAGCGCATTATCACCAGCACCGAAGCCCTGGAACTCAAAGAAATCCCAAAGCACCTCATCATCATTGGCGGAGGTGTCATCGGACTGGAACTCGGTTCGGTTTATGCCAGGCTCGGGGCTAAAGTTTCCGTAGTGGAATTTATGGACAGCATCATTCCCACCATGGATAAATCCCTCGGTAAGGAACTACAGAAAATCCTGAAAAAGCAGGGATTTGAGTTTTACCTTAATCACAAAGTCAATGGCGTTAAGAACGATGGAAAAAATGTGCAGGTAACAGCGATAAACAGCAAAGGTGAATCTCTTTCTTTGAATGGAGATTATTGCCTTGTGTCCATTGGCAGAAAACCTTTTACAGAAGGTCTTGGACTGGAGAATGTCGGCATTCAAGTGAATGAGCGTGGACAAATAGAAGTCGATGACCACCTTCGTACGAATGTACCAAATGTTTACGCCATTGGCGATGTGATACCCGGCGCTATGCTGGCTCACAAAGCTGAGGAAGAAGGAATGTTTGTTGCAGAAACCCTCGCCGGACAGAGACCGCATATCAATTATCTCCTTATTCCAGGAGTTGTTTACACTTGGCCGGAGGTGGCATCCGTTGGATACACCGAAGAACAACTGAAAGAAAAAGCCATTCCTTATAAGACAGGTTCATTTCCATTCAAGGCTTCGGGCAGGGCTCGTGCCAGCATGGATACTAATGGATTTGTCAAGGTATTAGCGCATGAAAAAACAGATGAAATTCTCGGAGTGCACATGATTGGCCCAAGGGTTGCCGATATGATCGCCGAGGCAGTCGTAGCCATGGAATATAGAGCTTCGGCAGAAGATATAGCCCGGATGTCCCACGCCCACCCGACCTATACCGAGTCATTTAAGGAAGCATGCCTGGCGGCAACGGAGAATAGGGCGATACATATCTGAAAAATGAAAAATGCAGCAACATAATTGATAAGCACCTCTGAAAGCCCATGAGACTCTGGACTTATTTGATTGTCGCAATAGTTTTTAATTACTTGCTATACAATACATTTCCTTGGGGTGAAGATGGTGGAGCGTTAATGGTTTTTATAACTATCCCGTTGATCATTATACTAAGTTTTATTCTAACTTTTATTCATTATCTCCTAAACAAAAGAGGACAATATGCCAAATACTTCCAACTCCCAGCCGTGGCATTAGTCGTTCTTGTGAGCTATTTAATTTTTCCGACAGAGAATAGCCCTATGGTGGTTATAGGGAAAATGATAAAAGTTGCCAATAATTACAGTTCCGTATCCATAAACGATTACTTTTTGGAACGTAGGTATGAAAACTACGAAAAGATTATCGCTGCTAAAAGGAAATTTATTAGGCAATTGGCAGATACAGCTTATTCTGTAAACATTTCGAACAAGTATGACTATAGAAAGGTATATCAGACTTACGGTATAAATTTTTTTAATGACCGCCCATACCCAACTAATGATGAACTAATTGTAGAAAGTTCAGAAAAACTTTACATGTTTACCGATTACCTTCTGGAGGATACAATTTCGTTCACAGGTGACAAAAACCATATGCATGTTAAAAAAAGTCGATCTGATAGCTTTACAGAATTTGGAAAAGGACATTTCCAAGATTCAACACTTAAACAGATTGATATTGATTTAATACTTAAGGAACAAACTCCAGACGAAAGTCTATGGGCTTATAAAATGTATTATTGGTTATTGCCTGATGACGGCCAATAAGGCCTAATGGGTAGTTATCGAATTTTTTACCGAGTCGTGACAACTATATATTGTTGGGAAACTTGATTTTCAGTTCACCGTAAGGAGATGTCCTTTCTTTTAATGACAAATCACCGACCCGTCAGAGATACCGGGTTGTCGCAATTCAGGGCTGATATAAGGTATACCGAGGTTCAGGCCGCGGAGGATGAAAAGTATCGCTATTACTACCATAATGGTCGGCATCCATCTATTGATGCGAATTCGTAATTCGGTGCTAACAAAATTTCCTGCCAACGAAACAACTAGCATCACTGGCAGTGTACCTATTCCAAATAAGAACATATAAGCCGCACCCTTTGCTATTCCAGCCATAGCGACAGCCCCGGCTAATGCCAGGTAAACCAATCCACAAGGTAAAAAGCCGTTGATTATTCCAATATAAAAGAGCGATAGGAGCGACTTTTTTGTGAGCAATGAACTGAATTTTCGTTTTAAAAGTGAGGTAAATCCATAAGCTGGTTTGAGTAAGGAAAGCTTCTGTGAGATGCCTGTTGGAATCAGGACGATAATGAGTATGAGTACTCCCGATATGATCGAAATGGCTTGTTGCGCTCCAGCCAGCGAAAGACTTTGACCGACAAGGCCGGCAAACAAGCCAATAAAAGCATAGGTAAACGCACGGCCGAGGTTATAAAGTATGCGTCCGGTGACAAGTGAGAATTTTGAACCATGATTTGCGGGGAGCGCGAGAGCGATGGGGCCGCACATTCCAATGCAGTGAAAGCTGCCTGCAAGACCGATAGCGAGTGCAGTCCAGATCATAGGGTCACCACTTTTTCACTGTAGTATTCCGTTCCTCCCGAATTCCACATCACCTTGATTTTCCATAAACCTTTACTAAATCCTGACAATGAAACTAATTGAACACCAGTTGAGTCAGTTAAAATATCAAATGTCTTGTCCTCATCGGAATTGGCCGGGCGGTACAATTGGATTGAGCCCCTGAGTCCTGATGAAGCATGATCCAGCGGAAACCGGATAATGGCTGATAATGTTTGTCTATCCAGTTCTATGCCAAGCGGCTCTAACAGTGCCTGGCTGTTGGACATTTTATCGATCTGATCCTGGTAGGCTATTTCCTGCTTATAATAATCATCTGCCACCAGGTCCACTTTATGACCCATAAAATAAAAGACCATACCGAGTGTCATCACGACAAAGCCTGAATAAATTACAACAATTTTCCAGCCCCAACTCATCTTTTTACCGGACCGGCCGGCCCTATAAAGTTAGTGCTAATTTCATCCATTACTTCACCCTCTGTGATGAGAAGTATCTCAAGCTCAGTTTTCATGGCTTTAATAGATTCTCTTGGTATTTCAATGAAAAACACGGCATCCACCCGCTCACTGGCGCCAATATTCAGTGCTTCACCACCAACACGATTTATGGTCGCTGTTTCGATATCCTTTACTTTTAACTCCAGAGATACAGGTTTGGTGGTTTTATTAATAAACTGGATATTATAAATATTGCTGATGCGGTTATTGGGTTGTTCCTGGTACAATTGCCCGGGTACTTTCAGGATGGTTGCTTCAATATCCGTCCGGGTTACTAGCATAAAAACGACCACCGAGACCAACAACGTTAGGACGAGGCTATATCCCAAAACTCGCGTGGTAAGAAGTTTTTGATGTCCTTCCTTCACACTGTTAAAGGATGCATACCTGATGAGGCCGTGCGGTTTTTCGATTTTATCCATCACTTCATCGCATGCGTCGATACAAGCCGTGCAGTTCACGCATTCAAGTTGAGTACCATTACGGATGTCGATGCCGGTTGGGCAGGCATAAACGCACATTTTACAATCGATACAGTCGCCTTTGTTATCTTCAACCTTTCCTTTTTTCAGACGGCCCCGGGGCTCTCCCCTGAGCCAGTCGTACATTACGGCAATGCTGTTATTTCCCAGGAACACGCCCTGCAAGCGGCCGTAAGGACAAACAGCGATACATATTTGTTCGCGCAATACCGAAAACACCAGGTAAAACAATCCGGTGAAAACCATAAGCGCCAAAAACCCAAGGATGTTTTCGCCCGGAGGTTGGCTTACAATTTCCTTTACTTTATCTACTCCAATGATATACGACAAAAATGTATGGGAAATCAGCAGTGAAATTCCTACGAAAATAAGGTGTTTAAGACTCTTCTTCCAGACTTTCTCGCTAGTCCAGGGACCTTGGTTCAGCTTGCGTTGTCTGGTGGCATCACCTTCGATCAGGTATTCTATTTTCCTGAAAACCATCTCCATGAATATGGTCTGTGGACATGACCAGCCACACCAGACCCGACCAAAAATAACGGTAAACAGCACGATGAAAACGACCAGCGAAATCATGGAAAGTGCTAGGATATGAAAATCCTGTGGCCAGAGATGTATGCCAAAAATGATAAACCGCCGCTCGAATACATCAAAAAGTAGAAGTGGCTCACCGTTTAACTTCAGGAATGGGAGGCCAAAGAGAACTGTTAACAAGAGTATAGCAACAATCACCCGCCTGGTATGAAAGTGGCCGCTTGGCTTTTTGGGATATACCCATATCCTTTTTCCCTTTTCATCGACCGTGGCAATGGTGTCGCGGTATTCCTGATCAAATTGATACAGATTATCCATAACGTATTTTTTTCAGTAATGCCTAATAGCCGTTTTTCAAACCCATCCAATAATGGCCGGGCGATCATACTCAATCAACTGATTATGATCGCCCGAACAAGAGGATGCGCCTCAAAACGCCTTTAGGCAGTTTATGAGTTTGCCGCTGGTTGTTCTGCCGGCGGTGTTTCAGCAGCCGGGGCCTGTGTATCAGGCTTATATTCTATTCCTTCCGGTCCTTTGGGAGCAGGCGGATTTTTCGGTGTTGTTCCAACCAAAGACAGCACGAAGTTTGCCACATCGCGCATGTCAGATGGCGACAACTGTGTCTGCCAGGAGATCATACCCTTTTGTGGTACGCCGTATTTGATGGTTTTGAAAACATCTTTAATGTCGCCTCCATGAATGAAGTAGTTGTCAGTAAAATTTGGTCCAATGAGTCCCTGTCCTTCCGGGGCATGGCATGGCACACACGAACGGTCGAAGATAGCTTTTCCTTTTGCCAGTACAGCGGGATCGGATGTGCGTTCTACATTAGTTTCATCGATGTTATTGCCAGCCAGGGCCATCTGAGCTTCTTTGGCAGTTTTCGCTTCTGCCATCACGATGTCGTACTCCTCGTGCATCAATGGCAGCGAATCGGATACATGATAAACGAAATAATAAATGATGCCCCAGATGATGGTGATGTAGAATAACCACTTCCACCATGGCGGAAGGTGGTTATCGAGTTCCTGAATGCCATCGTAGTTGTGATCAAGCAATATGGTCTCTTCTTTTCCTATTGGCACGGCGTCGGTTGCTTTTGTCATCAGTTTGTTCAGCCATGACTTCTCCTCTTCCGGTACGAACTCTTTTCCATCAGCAAGCGCCTTTTGTTTCCTGTCCTCAAGTAGCACAATTTTGATAATATTCACGAGGTAGAGTCCTATGATAAGGATGAGTATGGAGACGATAAGCACAAAACTCAGCACCACAATGAGGAGAGTCTCCAGGTTACTGGTGGAGGCTGTGGCATCCTGAGCCATGGCCGGAACAGCAATAATAAAGGACACTAACGCCATGAAGATGCGTCTTATCCATTTGGTTTTTATATCTGGAAATATCATAATGTTCATTTTAATTTTTCTCAATAGTTTCAGATTCTGAACCATCTTCAAAAGGAAGGCCCTTCATCTTGTCGATATATTTCTTGTCCAGGGAAGTGATCCACCATAGTGTACCGAGGAAAAACACGAAAAACAGCACCAGTGATATCACCGGCCATATTTCAATGTTGTTTATTTGTTCGAAATAGTGCTTAAACATTTCTCCTAAGTTTATTTAGTGGATGCCGTTGGTTGAACTTTTATATCAGTACCCAGCCTTTGCAGGTAGGCGATAAGCGCTATAATATCCAGGTTCGGATCGGTCTCTATGTTTTCCACCTTCAACTGGGCAGTAATTTTAGCGGCCTGTTCTTGCATATCCTGAATAGCCGTCGATTCGGCTCCTTCGGCATACGGCACCCCAAGTGTGCGCATGGCCGCAACCTTATCGACTATGACTTCCAGGTCATAATATTTCTCGTAGAGCCATGGATATCGCGGCATTAATGAGCCCTGTGATGTACTCGTAGGGTCGTACATATGATAATAGTGCCACGAATCAGGATATTTTTTTCCTACACGATGCAGATCAGGACCGGTTCGCTTGGAGCCCCACAGGAACGGATGATCATACACATATTCTCCGGCTTTGGAATATTCTCCATAACGCTCTGTTTCCCATCGGAATGGCCGCACCATCTGCGAGTGGCAGCCGTTACAGCCTTCGCGGATATAAATGTCCCTTCCCGTCAGTTCCAGCGGAGTATAAGGTTTCACTGCTTCGATAGTCGGAATATTTGATTTAATAAGAAACGTTGGTACCATTTCGATGATTCCACCAATAAGTATCGCAACCAGCGCTAACAAAGTAAACAGTATCGGCTTGCGCTCAAGCACGCTGTGCCAATGCCCGCCCGTGATCACTTTCTTTTCGAGAGCCGGAGCCTCTGCTTCTTCGTTGGCTACGAACCTTCCGGCAGCAGCAGTCTTATAAAGGTTGTAAAGCATTATCAACACGCCGGTCCAATACAATAAGCCGCCAAATGCGCGAAGCATGTACATCGGAACAATCTGGGTAACAGTCTCAAGGAAGTTCGGGTAAGCCAGGATTCCATCAGGAGTAAATTGTTTCCACATCAGTGTTTGCACGAAGAACGACGCATAAAGCGGAAGTGCGTAGAATACTATTCCGAGTGAGCCAATCCAGAAATGGAGATTTGCCAGCTTTGTAGAATGCAGATTGGTATTCCACATCTTGGGGATCATCCAGTAAAGAATTCCGAATGTCAGGAATCCATTCCATCCAAGTCCTCCAATATGTACGTGACCGATAATATAATCCGTGTAATGCGCTACAGCATTAAAGTTCTTGAGCGACAGCATAGGTCCTTCAAAGGTTGACATACCATAGGCTGTTACGGCTACGACCATGAATTTAAGTACAGGTTGCTCCCGGACACGATCCCAGGCGCCGCGTAGTGTAAGAAGACCGTTGAGCATGCCACCCCATGACGGAGCTATGAGCATTATCGAAAATACAGTTCCTAATGACTGAGCCCAGTCCGGCAGGGCAGTATAAAGCAAGTGGTGAGGTCCGGCCCATATGTAAAGGAATATGAGCGACCAGAAGTGAATGATGGATAATTTATAAGAAAATACCGGTCTGTTAGCCGCCTTGGGCAGATAGTAATACATAAGTCCCAGGAACGGCGTAGTGAGGAAAAATGCAACTGCATTATGCCCGTACCACCACTGAACCAATGCATCCTGAACGCCTACATACCAGGAATAACTTTTAAACAAAGTCACCGGCAGCTCAAAGGAATTCACAATGTGAAGTACGGCTACAGTGACAAATGAGGCAATGTAAAACCAGATGGCTACATACATATGACGCTCACGACGCTTGATGATCGTGCCGATCATATTAATGCCAAACACCACCCAGATGAGTGCAATGGCGATGTCAATGGGCCACTCCAGTTCCGCGTATTCTTTGGAAGTGGTAATTCCAAGCGGTAGCGTTAGCACGGCGGATACAATGATAAGCTGCCATCCCCAGAAATGGACCCACGACAGCATGTCGTTGAACATCCGGGCTTTCAGGAGGCGCTGCAGCGAAAAATACATGCCGGCGAACATCATGTTGCCCACAAAAGCAAAGATGACAGCATTGGTGTGCAGTGGCCGTAGGCGGCCAAAACTGTTCCATTCTTTGTGAAGATCTCCGAGTAGGTTGGGGTAAAACATCAATGTGGCAATGATGATGCCCACAAGCATACCGATGGTTCCCCAGACTACAGTAGCGATAGCAAAGTACTTTACTATCTTGTTATCATAGCTAAATTTTTCAATTTGCATGTCTTAGAGGTTAATTTTGAATAAAAAAGTCGCTAGGTTAAAAAACTCACGAAACATTGGATTAGGTTCAATGTGTGTTCAAATATATAATAAATGTTTTTTTCGCGATAGCTTTTAAAATCAAGATTTTGAAATATTTAATGAGAACAGCCTTATTTGTTCAGGATGTGGGATTCTTATCGTTTTCAGGTTTTGTTTTAGGGGGTTCAGGCTTTTTGTCATCGAATAATATCCTGATACCCGGCGACACCGTATCATCGAACTGACCCGTCTTCACGGCCCATATAAATATTGCCAGAAAACCCAAGGCAACAACGATGCTGATGATTATTAAAAGTATTATAACAGACATATCATAGTAATGATTTAAACTTTGCCATCAGGTTGGTCGTGACCGTGGCAAAAACTACAACAGAAATACTGCTGAGCGGCATCAGGATAGCGGCTACTAATGGCGACAGCGTTCCAGACAGCGCAAAACTAATCCCGATGATATTATACAAAAACGAAATGATAAAGGCCGCGATGATAATCCGGTGCGAAATGTGCGAAAAATCCATGAAGTCAGGCAGCTTCTCCAGCGAAGAAGACGTCATAATGGCATCAGAGGCGGGCGTAAATCCCGCCGTGTCGTCTGTGATGCTGATACCGACATCGCTCTGACGGAGTGCTCCGGAATCATTGAGCCCGTCGCCGATCATAAGCACCTGCTCCGTTTTCTGGAGGTTGGCCACGTAATCGAGCTTGTCTTGTGGCGACTGGTTGAACCGATAAGTCGTATGCGTACCGAAAATTTCCCTGAGTCTGGCACCCTCCGAAGCATTATCGCCGGTGATAATGGAAAAAAAGTGCTTTTTTTCCATACGCTCTACGATACCGTGTAGCCCCTCGCGGTATTTATTTTCTATGGTGAAATGGCCCACTAACGCCTCATTTTTTGAAACGTGCACTGTAGCGCCAGATGGAGTTTCACCGGTTTTCTTTGATGTATTTATTACAAAATCAATTCGTCCGATGCGATACTCATCCGATCCAAAAGTACCGCGAAGGCCTTTTCCGCTAATTTCTTCGAAATTATTCAATTCAGAAATATCCGACTCGCTATCGATGCATGAGGCAACAGCCCTGCTCAGCGGATGAGTGGAGTTTAGAGCAAGTCCTTTGATTTTTTTCAAATCATCATGTGAAAGGTGACCGTGGAACGACACATCACTTTCCTGGTTGAACGTGATAGTACCGGTTTTGTCAAACACGATATGCTGGATTCTATGTAGTTTTTCAATGACTGAGGCATCTTTCAGATAAAACTTGTTTTCACCGAAAATCCGCATGGCCGAGCCAAGCGTAAAAGGAGTTGCCATCGACAACGCACACGGACAGGCTACAATCAGTACGGCGGTGAAGGCATTCATAGCGATCCAAAGATCGGAAAAAGCCCAGAAACCAAAACCCGCTATCGCGATGACAAGTACTGCAATGGTGAAATTTTTACTGATACGGTTAATCAGAACTTCAAAACCTGTCTCTGACTTTGAAAAAGTCTCATTATTCCATAGCTGCGTCAGGTAACTTTGGGCTACAGGTTTCACCACTTCCAACACGATATTCTCCCCAACCTGCCGCCCTCCTGCGTAGATATAGTCGCCGACTTTGCGCGATACGGGATTCGACTCACCTGTGACGAAGCTGTAATCTATAGCTGCACGGGTGCTCATGAGAATGCAATCGGCGGGGATGATTTCGCGGTTGCGCACACGGATGCGATCACCCTTTTTCAAATCGCCCACAGGTACTATCACGACTGTATCGTTTTCAATCCTGCCGATCGCCAGGGGAAAATACGACTTGTAATCGCGCTCGAAAGATAGACCCTGGTAGGTGAAATTCTGAAACCAGCGTCCCACCAGCAGGAAGAACAACAAACCCGCCAGTGAATCAAGGTAGCCCGGCTGTCCGGCTATGAGTACTTCGTACAGGCTGCGCAAAAAAAGCGTGATTATCCCAATGGATATCGGCACGTCGATGTTCACAATACCGTTTTTCAACCCTGACCATGCCGATCTGTAGTAATCGCCAGCGCAGTAAAACACTACGGGGAGCGATAAAAGGATATTTAGGTATGATATAAATTTTTGCACTCCGGGATCAAGCCCTTCAAAGCCGAAGTACTCCGGGAAGCTCAGCAACATGATATTTCCAAAGGCAAATGCCGCTACGCCGATCTTGAGATAAAGGCTACGGTTGATGGATTTTTTCTGCTTTTTATCGTTGTCTTCCAGGCTTATCTGCGGTTCGTAGCCAAGTGTGGCCAGCAACTCTACCAATTGCCGGAGCGTGATGACGCTTGGGTCAAAATCAACATTCAGTTCTTTTCTTACGAAATTTACGCGATTATGATTGATGCCTTGCCTGAGTTTGTAAAGATTTTCCAGGAGCCAGATGCATGAGCTGCAGTGTATTGAAGGGATAAAGAAGGTGATTCGGGCGCGTGTACTGTCGGCAAAATCGAACAGGAGCCTGGCAATATCATCATTATCCAGAAAAGCGTATTTATCTTCGAAGTTTTTGCTTTTCAGGTTTATCCCGGGGTTTTGGGATAAATCATAGTAGGTGCACAGGTCGTTTTGGCTTAATATTTCATATACCGTTTTGCAGCCATTGCAGCAGAAATCCTTTTCATCATATACGACATGTTCTCTCGTACACAGATCACCGCAATGATAGCAAACCACTTTGTCCTCACCTGCCTTTCCTGCCATGATGTGTTTGCAAAAACGCCCGATTAGGGCTGTTCGGCAATCAATTCTTTAAAGATTTTAGTCATGTGTGGTTCTGCTTTGCTTGCTGCAGCCAGAACCATTTCCAAAGTCACCGCATGGATTTTTCCCGGCACGCCCAAATCCGTGATCACGGAAATAGCAAATACGGGAATATTCATATGCCGCGCCACAAGGCACTCCGGGATGGTCGACATACCCACCACATCGGCGCCAA
>JBGSYX010000346.1:0-12453 GCA_041750735.1 Cyclobacteriaceae bacterium | reverse complement strand
TTTCCGAGTTTCTGTAACTCCCGGTATTGTTCTTCTGTTAAAAGTTCTATTCCCATGGCCGCGGCCATATCCATTGCGCTATTTTCTGGTTTAAATTCTTTCCTTGAATCCAGCGCCTCACGATCGTAACAAAGGCTTCTGCGGCCTTTAGGGCTTTCCGCAGAGCAGTCAAAGAACATGTATTCGCCCGTCTTTTCATCATAACTAATCACATCCGGTTCGCCGCCCGTTCTTTCCATTTCATGGAGCGACCATAGTTTTTCCGGATAGGCTTGTAGCTTAGTCAGTACTTTTGCCCATTCCAAACCTAAATGCCGATTCATGTTCTTCTCAAACCTGGATTCTAATGTCTTGATTAGTTCTTCGCGTTGTCCGGGTGTCAACTCCTTTTCATTTCCCATGGTAATAATGTGGCTTGTTGAATTGGTTAGGTTCTATATACTTGGGCTGTCATTCAGGCCTACTGCTAACTTAATCAATTTTTCAAGGTGAAGCAATTTCCTGGGTGACGGAGCAGGTATGGCTGAAAAGTACAGATCACCATTATTTAAATACCCTAATGAAAAGTCCCGATATGTCATGCGTTAAAGATGATCTATTCAGTAAGAACCAATTACAGGTCTTAGTTTTTGCGCCAGAAGCACCAAAGCTATCAATCATCTGAAAAATATAATCTGGATAAACGGGCCGCTCAATTGCCTTTGGTGTTTGTAAAAAATGAAGCAAAAGTTACAAGACATGAAGAGGAAGAGGCTGGCTTTTTTCTTAATTTTCAGTTTACACAGACAATTTAGTAAAACTGCGGATGGAATCGATTTTAGCGCCACCTGAAATGGGTGAGAAATTAATGGTATAAAAGACCCCCGCAAATTTTAACGATTCAATCCTTATGAGATCATATATACTCTTCATTTCGGCGATTATCCTCTCGAACTGCATATCTGAAAAGCCAGACCAAAACAAGATAGATATAAAATCATCAACAGAAACATTGATCGTCACTGATTCAACTATTAAAGTGCAGCCGCAAAAAAAGAATAAACCCTCCATTCTTGTTCTGCCACCATTCGATGAAATACACAATAAAGGTATTTCACCAGATATTTTAGCGTATTTGGAGGATGCAATAGGTAACGATACCAGTGTAAGCCTGATAAAATTTCCGCTGAAAAAGTTAATGGGTACGCCATATCAAAACGTGTTCGACAAAAAGTATTGCCAACCAATTCTTGAGGTTGTTGATGCCGAAATTGTGGTTATGTCAAAATTGGATCACCTCTTAAGTTCGGGCAAAATGTCAGGCGACACCTGGAACCTGAGATTAAGGATTTATAATACCGATGCTGATTTACAGTTTGATTCAAAAATAAAAGCAGATGAACTGAGAGATGCAGAACTACAAAAGTTATTATCCGAAAAACAGGCAGACTTGATCGAGGAAATTAAAAACACCTTCCGTAACTTATAGCATTCTTCTGAAATACCCCTTCGTCATAGATTAGAGACTGCAAATCCCTAGTACATTACCAAAAAATTTTTCAATCTGCCTACTCTTGCCCCAACCCCGGAAGCATCTTCATGGCATTATCGTGATATATCTTTTTCAATACAGACTCAGGCAGGTTCAATCCCTTAAATTCCTTTCCATTATCGCTATTTACCAGGACATGGTCGGTGGCAAAATATTCCCAATCATTCAGCCAGACATCGTTGACAATGTTTTGCATGCTTTCCTTGGTTGTCGTGTTATTGCCACGGTCACTTATTGCTATATCAGTACCATAGAGCAATTGATCCTGGTATTTGATAATAAAATCGCGCACCTTTTCACTATCCTGTACCTGAAAGTGCACTATCCGGGCAGCCATATCTAATCCATAATTCGGAAATTCATCCAGCCAAACAGCCTGTTCATCCACGCTCCATTCCATGCTTCCCAGGTGGCAACCTACGTACCGTAAATTCGGGTGCTTTTTCAACATTCGATCCCTGGCAGCCAGCAATTCTTCTCTTGAAGGATAATCCGGATGGAGAAACATATGATACTCTGGGTTTTCTGCAAAATAGCTGCTGTCACCACTGACCGTCATTTCATCCAATGGCAACCAACAATTTTTGGGTTCCGCGGTATGATTTACGAGTGTTTTATTTTGTGACTCTATGAAATCAAAAATTGGGTCAAACCTTGGGTCATCAATCATAATAAAAGTGCTGTCAGCATTTCTGAAGGTCATGCCTATGTCTTTCCATACTTTGACAGCAACAGCTCCGTTATCAAAACTTTCCTGAAGCCAGGCTATTGTATTTTCCTGCCAATTCGGCTCACCGAATCCTTCCATACTGATGGTCGTGGCAAAACCGATTGTTTTTGGGTGGCCCTTATAAAGATCCCTCGCAAAAACAAAATCTTTCCTAATTGCCTCCTGACTTTCAGAACGCGTCACCAAGGATAATAATTTAAAGCTATTGTTGTCGGCAACCTGCACAAAGGAATCGTCTGTTGTTTCGAGGTGAACGTGGGCATCTATTTTTGGAAATGTTTTAAATTCAGGTGATTGAGAACATCCGGCTAGGAGCAAAGTCAACAGAACAACATAATTTTTCATTTTCTTCTTTATTAAGTCGCAATAAATTTTTTAATCTGGTAAAAATGGGAAGGAATCGATGGTGATAGCCATTTTTGTTAAGCCAATATACTTTGCTACACCTTACCAAACAAATGACCCTGTGGAATGGGGGCTGGCCATTTTGACAATAACAATTCAATTATGCGCTTTTTCCGACATTTGAATTCGCGGTTACATATGAAGAAAATCCGAATCCACTAAAGGAAACGATACTGAAATTTCTAAATTCGCCCGGTCTTTACAGGAACGGGACGACTGTCCTGGTGATCAGGAAGAGTTTAAGAATGATTATATAACCAAGTACTTCATTTATAATATGACATTTTTCCAATCCATCATCATTGCCATCATTGAAGGCATCACCGAGTTTCTTCCGATATCATCAACGGGCCATATGATCCTGGCATCCAGTATCATGAAAATCCATGATGATGCTTTTGTAAAAACCTTCGAGATCTCAATCCAGTTGGGCGCTATCATGGCGATAGTGATCATGTATATAAAGCGATTTTTGCAGAGCCTGACCATCTACCTGAAGCTGGGGTTTGCCTTTTTACCAACGGCTATTGTGGGTTTGGCAGCCTATGATTTTATAAAAGGGTATCTTTTCAACCCTACGGTAGTAGCCATTTCACTTATATTAGGAGGGATAGTATTGATTTTGATCGACAAAAAAGTAGAGACTCAAAAAAGCCAGACTGTCGACCTGGAAGACATCTCCTATAAAAGAGCGTTTTACATCGGACTGATTCAATGTTTTTCCATGATCCCGGGTGTATCGCGCGCGGCTGCTACCATTATCGGCGGAGTGTTTAACGGATTAGATAAAAAGCAGGCCATGGAGTTTTCGTTTCTGCTGGCTGTCCCGACCATGTTCGCGGCTACCGGCTATGATTTGTTGAAAACCCCCATCAGCTTTACCGGTCATGAATTATTACTGTTAGCCTCCGGGCTGGTCGTAGCTTTTATCACCGCCTGGGTAGCCGTAAAAGTCTTTCTGAAACTGGTTGAGAATTATGGTTTCAGGTATTTTGGATACTACAGAATTATAGTCGGCGTTGCATTTCTATTATTAATCCGGGTATTGGCGGATTATTTTTAGCCAGTCCACCGCACATGTTAGGTTAAGATTGACGAAAGGCAGCGAGGTCATCCTGCTTGAAAGCGTTAAAAACCACGCACATGAATTATGCCGGTTGATTTAAGCCATGAAATCGTTAACTTTACAGGGTCAAAAAGAAGAAGATTATGGATATAAAGGCTGAAAAACTAGAGTTGATACAATGGTTGGCTGGAGTCAGAGATACTGGAATCATAAAAGAATTTGTCGAGCTTAAAAAGTCTAAGCAAGTAGATTGGTGGGATGCAATAAGTGCAGATGAGCGGGCGGAAATATCCGAGGGTATTGCTCAGGCTGATAGAGGAGAAGTAATCCCTCATGAAGAAGTAATGAAAAAATACAAGAAATGGCTCTGAAGATTGTTTGGACGGTGCGTGCCGTCCAGGGATTTGGCCGGATTATCAAATATTTAGAGGAACAATGGACAGAGAAGGAGGTTATGAATTTTGTAAAAGAAGCCAATGATTTTTTTGAGCTGCTAAAAGAACATCCAGGAATACTTCAGATGAGTTCTCAAAGAAAGAATATTCACCGGGGACCAATCAATAGACTTACCGTGTTGACATACAGGGTTAAGCCCAGGAAAAAGGAGATTGAATTGTTGAATATCCGCTCAACACGTCAAATTCAATTGAAAAAATAAAACCATCTAAATCCACTTTTAATTTATGCACCAGTAATCATACTGGGTGGCTGTTTAAGTAGTCCTAAGACTGGTCGAGAATTATGGATTCAGGTATTTTGGATACTACAGAATTATCGTCGGCGTTGCATTTCTATTATTGACGCGGGTGTTGGCGGAATATTTTTAACCAGTTCGCAGTACGCGTTGCGCTATACCTACACTATCCTTGGGTCTCTTTTCCAAATTGTATAATTCAAAACTGAAGACTGTTACCAATAAAACAGTTGATCACAATTATTCTGTTTGATTTAATCACAAGTCCCTTTATACCAAACGGCAAATGGGGTTCAAATGGGTAAATATTTACATTATAGAGACCCTCAGGCAGCGCGGCTTCAACGAAACCACCATTATAATTAAATTTTATCGATTGACTAAACCATACTGAACCTTCATTCATTCTCTGCCCATCTATACGATTATAAATATTTAGTCTTACCAAGCCCTCATTACCACTCATTAACGTGTCTTTATCAAGTTGTATACAATATTTGCCTTCCAACCAAAACGGTTTTGATGTACTGATATTCTTTGTGTAATACCTTATCTCTTTACAGTGCTTAGTTGGTGCGCATTTAAAAAATATGATGAGTACTAACAAAAAGAAAGTTATTCGCGCGCCATTCATAGTCAATTGCATTTTTGTTTTCACTTTTGCTTTTAGTACTGGCCCTCGCTGGCGTGCGTTTAGCGCAAAGTTTCACTTGCTTTACCTTTAATGCACCTGCCTATCCGAATCATCCTTGTCGTCGCTATTCGTGACGTATCCTTTCGGAGCTTCACAGGCATAGTATGGTTTGGAAAGCGCCCCAAATCCATCGCCATCATCGTCCCTGAAAAATAGTTTTACTTCGCAATTTCCGGCTTTTAGTGTTTGATCCACCGCCCGAAGCAGTGAAAGGTCGTTATAGGAATCCTGCGATAATTCCCAGAACATCACGCCTCCCCACTCTTTTTTAGCCAGTTGGGTCTTTTGCACGATGAGTGGGATACCATTGTAGTACAACTCACCTACCTGGTCGATGTACGCTTTTGTCGCGTCATTCCGTATGATGTCGGCATAATGCCTGCTCCCTGGCGGATCGAAATTGTGTCCGTAAAACGGCATACCGAGTACCAGTTTTTCCGGCGCCACCTTCAATTGAACGGTCCAGTAAGCATATGCATCTTCTGCATAGGAGTATGGTGAATGCTGTCCGGGTGTATCGGGTTTCCACGGGCCGGTTTTGTCATATGCCATGACATTGATAAAGTCATACGCATCGAGACTTTCCTTCGTCACTGCGGGATGCAGATGAGAAGCATCGAGTGCGCTGGTAATAATCTTACCTTTCGCGCGAAGCGCTTTACCCAACCCTACGACAAACGATTCATACAACGTATCGATCGCGGGTAGGAGGTTCCACTCAATATCCACGTCAACACCATCGAGCTTATTGGTTTCCACAAATTCCATGATGGACGAAATGAACATATCTCTGTTATCCGGACCGAGTACTCTTTTCCAAATGTCCTTATCAGGTTTGCCACCTCCGGCCAAGGAAATAAGCACTTTAACACCAGCCTTATGGGCCTTTTGTACAACTTTCTCCATATCGCCTTCACTATCCATAACCAGTTTTCCGTAAGCATCAGGATTGGCAAAAGCAAGACACAGATGGGTGATACGCTTTAATTCGATGCTGTCAATTTCATCAAAGTTGCCAACTAAAAGATAGCCGACGACTTTAAAACGTGTATCGGGTTGCAAAGCAGCCGGTGAGGTGGAAACCGGTTTTGTTTTGCACGAAAAAGCAATGAAACAGGTCAGTCCAAGAAAAATTGTGTATTTCAGCATTGAACACATAGTTGGAATTTTTAATCAAATCTAATAAATAATTGGCTAGGTTCAGGACAGCACTTTCAACGACAACTCCTTACCGGAAACAACACATTTAGAAACTGCGATTTCCCCATGCACAATCTGTAAAAAGGGTTTACCGGCCTCAAGTCCGACGAGTCCATAACCATTTTCAGTTGAAAGAAAACTCTGGAAATTGTCACCGATCTTCGAATTCACATGCAATGTTTTATCCAGCGCGTCATATCTCACACCCGTCAGTCCCTGCAGCAATCCATAACTTGCCAGCGCCCTGGCATACCAGTGACCGCATTCATATTCATTGAATGGATTCCGAACCCGTCCGTCATACCGCTTCCGCAATTCGCGGATGATATCCAGCCCCGCCTCCACTTCGCCGGTGAGCATGAGGTGTGAAGCGACCTGGTATTCGATACCGGTCCATACTTCGTTGCTATACACAAAAGGCAAAGACAACGCGCCTCCTTTTGGCCATGTGCAAAGCAATAATCCGCCTTCATTGCCAAGGGCATAGGAGGGCCGCTGTGGATTTACGTGCTCCGAAAGGTCCGTTTTCAGGTTGTATTTGTGGATGGATTTTAAATGACTTTTTACCTTTTCACCATCGATAAACTCCTCGAGTCCGCACATCGCACCGATCCATGCTCCAAGAATTCCGTCGGAAAGGCATCCGGAACCGTACTGGTATTTCGGGCCTTCTTTCATGAGCAGTTCACGCGCCTCTTCGGAATAGTTTATATTCCATGATTCTGCGGTCTTTTCCAGCGGACTTGGTGTTTCCAAGCCTTCCCACTGGATTTTCTGGATAAAATACTCGCCATCGTAGAGTTGCTGTTCGATGAATGTTTTTCCTTTTTGATACAACTCATCATAGCCTGACATATCATCCCCAAGTTCATTGCCCATCTTCACCATGGAAAACAGAGCCCCCAGATAAAAACTAGTACACATGCCGTCCGGACCCCAAAACTCGATATCGTAGGTATTGTGATGCGGCTCCTCCACGATTCCTTTTCGCTTCGGATCCCACGTTTTTATGCAGTAATCCATGCTCATCCTTACTTCCGGCCAAATACTTTTCAGCCATGAAGTATCACCGGAAATACGCCAATCGCGGTAAACTTTCATGATACCGCCAAGCTGTCCATCAGCTGCCGCGTGAAACCCGTGATCATTTATCCGCACCGGCAGAGCCGACCGGAAAGTCTGATGACCCGATGCATCCTGGTTTTCCTTAAATTCCGTATGTCGCAGGGTTCGTTCCAGCCTTGGGAAAAGGTGAGGAATCGCCTGCGCATAATTCCAGACATGCGTGCAGGAACCGTGGCAACATCCGCCCTCGTCGTGGCATCCTTCCCACGCCCATAAACTGCCATCCTTTTGTCGGAGTACAGTCGGTGATTTCAGAATGGTAAGGTTAGCTGCCACAGATTCCAGTACTACATCGGGGACAGTCTGTGTATAAAACGCATCCCGGAATGCCTCTGACTTTTTCTTTAGGGTAGAATAATTATCTGTCCAGTAAGCAGCAACTTCATGAATGTCCTTGAATTTTGCCGAGTACCATGGCTCATAAAACAAGGCATTGTATTCGTCCGAGCAGCAACCGTCGCCGGATTTCGCCATACACTCGGCCAGTTTTTTTGTGAGATCTACATCTCCAGGTCCGCGCCGGATGTTAGAATGCGGTACGTACCAACAAAACATCAGGTTAATCGTCTTTGTCTCACCTGCATCCAGATTGATGGGGACGTAAAGCGATGCTCCCGGTGAATTTTCCTTAATTCCATCAGACGGCATATTACCGGCTTCAATGTCCTTCCAGATTATCGATCGCGAGTCGAACCAACCGCCTCTGAAGAGGCTATGATCCACGACAGAGCCTGGCGCATCTGTAAAAATTCCAAAATCGCCTTTGAAATGGGGCTTATCCGGAAAGCAATTCTGCGCCAGTGTAAACCCATTTTTCAGGGTTTGAATCGAATCGCCTTTATGATAATTCCCGCCGAATTCGCTGGGTATTTCCATTTTCATGAAGTTGAAGGCATGGCATGAAAATACACCTTCGATGGCCTCATTTGATGTATTGGTAAATGCGTATTCTAAAGCAGCCACCGGTAGGCTTGAATTATCCTCATCGGTTGGGACAAATGGACTCCACCCCGTCAGTGCCACTTTTAATGGTACTTTGTCATCCTGAAGTTCCACGGTACCAAAGGGGAACCGCGTTGAAAATTGTGCCTCTTTAAATCTCGGAAATCCATAGGACGTTTCACCGGCGCCATTGCCGGTGTTGGGTCTTCCAAATATTTTATACCCCGGCACCGGCCCCTCAACAACCCTGGCCATGGGCTTTTTGCCCTTTATTGATATCGCGGCAAACATGAAGGGCTCATGAAAAACATCGGGTGTATTGCGCACCGAAACGTTGGATATACAACCACTGCCTTCAAGGCAAATCATTCCGGCACCGATGCCTCCAAGTGGAAAGGCAAGTTTATTCAAAAAAGGTCCCTGATAGGGCTGATTGAAATTGCGGGAGTAATTCCCATCAATCATGGGGTGGTCCGACGAAAAACCATTTTTTCCTTCTTTCGCAACAGGACTGTCCGGTGCGCATCCTATTCCAACTGCGGCACCAGCAACGGTGGCCATGGCGCTTGTTTTAAAAAAATCGCGCCTGTTAAGATTTCGTTTTTTCATTTTTGGGGAATTGATGGGTATTAAAAAACTATTCGTCGGTTACGGATTGGTCAATTCATCTGCGACCGCAACAGCAATATACGAATCCGCAGTACCGTAGTACAGGAACCATTTGTTTTTGAAAAATACAAGGCCTTCGATGAATGTCACATTATTGACCTGTCCGCTCTTCTCGTAATCTTTTTCCGGTCTGATAAACGCTTCATCGGCGCGTGCTATTTCTTTTAATGGATTGTCCTTATCGAATAAAACCTGTATACCCGCCCAGGTAAGCGCATCGTTTGCTGGTCTGCCATTTTCGGAAGGAGCTCCATTGGATATGCCATTATAAAAAACAAGAATGCCTTTGTCTGTTAAAATTGCGGCAGGGCCAGGCTCACACATGAGGTTATCAGAATGTAGATTTTCCGGACGCGCCTGAAGCGCCGGGGCATAGTAACTGCCATCTTCTTTCATTACCGGATCCCAGTGAATCAGGTCATCGGAAGTTGCGAGGTACAATTCACCCACATTCCAGTACATCCAATATTTACCGTTGATTTTCACGGCGATCAGCTTATCGCCAACCAATTGTGTTACGATAAGTCCTGACTTGAAACTTAAGGTTTTTTCCAGTTCTTCATCCACACTTTTAAAGACAACTCCGTGTTTTCTCCAAGCGATAAGGTCATCAGAGGTGGCTATGCAAAGCCTGGTTTTTTCACCATCATAAGCCGTATAGGTCATGAAATATGTGCCATTTTCATCCTCTACAATTCGCGGATCTTCCACGCCGCCTTCCCATTCAATGTCAGTGAATTCATCGGGCTCGGGATAAAAAACCGGAACAGGCAATCGCTCAAAATGGAGACCATCCTCACTTACCGCAAGTCCAATGCGCGAAGTGCCGTTGAATTTACCTACAATATCCTCTGCGCGATAGAGCATATACACTTTGCCATCCTTTACCACAGCGCATGGATTGAAAACATCCTTTTCCTCCCAGGCCACGGTGTCCTGCCGCATTGGGCAATACCACCTCGTATCTTGAGGGCCGAGGATGGGATTCAGGGAATCGACCTTGACAAAAGGACCGATCTGCCAGTCATCTGCTTGATTCGTTTTTTGTTCGGTGCATGAGAATAGAACAAAAATTGCACATAATATCCGGAAAGTTCTTTTCATGGTGAGTCAGTAATTTTGTTGGCTTAAGTTAGCCAAAATCATTGGATTTTCAGTGAAAGATCAACCTACGCTATACCTCTCCGGAACAATCAGCGGTTTCGTTATTGCCATATGTGGATAAATGGTAATTAATCCATAGGATAACCAATTTGTATTTCTGACCCCAATTGCTCGGAATATTACAGAAGGGTATCTTTACATGAAACCAGAAATATTTACTGAATGCCATGAGAATACTCACATTTTTAGTCACACTCGTTGTTTTTGCGTCATGCAAGCAGGAAGAAAAGCCAAACATCGTTCTTATCCTCGCCGATGACCTCGGTTGGTCAGATATCGGGTGCTATGGAAGCGAAGTAGCCACTCCCAATCTCGACAGACTCGCTTCGCAGGGTATCCGGTTCACCCAAATGCACAACACGTCCAAGTGTTTTCCATCCAGGGCAACATTGCTTACAGGGGTTTACGCACAGCAATGCGGCTACGACAAAACATATAATGAGCCCCTGAGCCATGCCGTCACATTAGGAGAAGTGCTGAAAACAGCAGGGTATCGCACGCTATGGTCGGGCAAGCATCATGGCATTGAGACGCCGGTAGATCGAGGATTCGACAGGTATTATGGCCTCCGTGAAGGCGCGTGCAATCATTTTAATCCCGGACCGCAGCGGGAAGGAGAAGCCAAGCCGGCACAAAAAAGACCTGACAGGCCGTTTTTTATTGATCATGAAAAATTCCAGCCGTATTCTCCGCCAAAGGATTTTTACACCACCGATTATTTCACAAAATATGCGCTTGACTGGCTGGATGAGTATAAAGATGATGAAAAGCCATTTTTCCTTTACCTGGCATATACGGCACCGCATGATCCATTGATGGCATGGCCTGAAGATATCACAAAATACCAGGGAAAATACTCAGAGGGTTATATGGCCATAAGGGCCAAACGATGGGCCAAACAAAAGGAAATGGGTCTCCTCAATGCAAACTACCTGCTCTCACAGGAAACTTATGAACCGTGGGAATCCCTCAGTGATTCAATGAAGCGTGTAGAAAGTTTGAAAATGACCGTATACGCTGCCATGATCGACCGGATGGATCAGAAAATCGGGGAAGTTCTCCGCAAAATAGAAAGCCTGGATAAACTTGATAATACGCTCGTAATTTTCCTATCGGACAACGGCGGATCGGCTGAGGTTGTAAACATACCTGGAAACGGAAATATTGGAACAGTAGGACAGTGGACGTCGCTAGGGGAAAACTGGGCCAATGTCGCCAATACGCCCTACCGGTATTACAAAAACTTTTCTTATGAAGGCGGCATCTGCACACCCATGATCGTGAGCTGGCCAAAAGGCATCCAGGCCAGAAATGCTTTCAGCAGATTCCCAGGACATTTTGTCGATATCATGGCAACACTAATTGATATAACAGGCGCTGATTATCCATCCGAATTAAACAATCAGAAAATCGTGCCTATGCAAGGCGTGAGCCTGTATCCGGTATTGCAAGGCAAATCGGTTGAAAGGGATACTCCAATCTTCTGGGAATGGGCCAAAGGTCGCGCTGTCCGTAAAGGAGAATGGAAGGCTGTGGCGCAAGGAGTTGAAAGCCCATGGGAATTGTACAATATGGTTGACGATCCTTCAGAAACAGAGAACCTCGCCTCCCTTCATCCTGAAATCGTTGGTGAATTGGATGAATTATTCAGAAGTTGGCAGAATAACAATGAACAGTGGAAAGCTCAATGATCACTACCTTTAAATAAATGTACATGCCAGAACAGAACTTCCGGATCAGCACCGAAAAATCAGAACTCGATATCCCGGCCATCCATCATTTTTTATCAACTCAATCGTATTGGGCGCAGGGTAGAAGTGTGGAAACAGTAAAAAAATCCATCGAAAACTCATTGTGCTTCGGGGTTTATCACGGTTCAAAGCAAGTGGGATTTGCACGTGTGGTTTCTGATTACGCAGTTTTCGCATGGATTATGGACGTATTTATTTTGCCGGAATATCGCGGGAGAGGTTATAGCAAGGAGTTGATGAGGGCTATTACGGATCATGATAAGCTGCAAAATCTCCAGCGTTGGGGTCTTGGTACAGAAGATGCGCATGGGCTGTATGCACAATTTGGATTCACCTCGTTGGTAAAACCGGGTAATATGATGGAGATTGTGCGAAAACCGCAATGAAAAACACAGCTACAAGCTATAAGCTGCAAGCCACAAGTAACTTCAGTGCATCACTAGTCATTCTCTTCTTCCTGTTTTCAGCGTTGCAACACCCTG
>JBGSYX010000345.1:0-12483 GCA_041750735.1 Cyclobacteriaceae bacterium | reverse complement strand
AGCCCATTCCCGGCTCAGTCCAACTTAGTTTTATCCGCTATTTTTCCATCTCCTCTTTCCTGACACCGCCGCTATTCCTTTTCTCATCCCTTTCAACTATCTTCCTTGCCGGAAAAACAACGGATAAAACACTATAGGTTAAGCGCAGTCAGATACGCCAATCAGAAATAAATATGATGACAGTAGAAGAAATAAAAACACATGTTTGTGATGCAGGTAAGGAACTGCTCCGGGAAGGGTATGTATCCGGTACCTGGGGCAATATTAGCTGCCGCATCGATGATACTTTTATGGCCATTACGCCCAGCGGCCGTGAATATGAAACCATGACGCCCGACGAAATTGTCGTAGTCAATTATCACGATCACACTTATGTGGGAGACATCCGACCATCTTCGGAAATGAAGCTTCATACGGAAATATACCGGACCAGGAAAAACATCCAGGCTGTCATTCACACCCACCAGATGAATGCCTCTACCGTTGCAGCTGCCCGGCGTGAAGTCCCTCCCATTCTGGATGATATGGCGCAAATCATCGGCCCGACGGTGCGCTGCGCCGAATACGCCTTGCCCAACACGAAAAAAATTGTTCGTAAAACAGTAAAAGCACTGGAAGGTCGATATGCAGCGCTTATGGCAAATCATGGCGCGGTGTGTATAGGACGAGATCTCAGGGAGGCTTTCGTAGTATGCCAGGTGCTGGAAAAGGCCTGCAAAGCATTTATCGAGGCGGAGTTCCTTGGTGGCGCCAAGAGCATCAATATTTTTGAAGCCCACCTCATGCACCAATTCTACCTGAGAAAGTATTCGAAGCAAAAGAAACCGGTTCTTTAGTTCAATGGTTCAATGGTTCAACTGTTCAATAGTTGAATGGTTGTACAGTAGAAGTGTTGAAGCGGAGAAGTGGGAAAGAGGTATCCTTAGTTGGAAAAATGGAAGGATGGAATATTGCCTTAATTCTAAATTCGATTGTTCTCTGTTCGGTTGTTCGATTGTTCATTCGTAAAAAAGGAAATGTGAGAACGACAAATTGTAATTGGATAGGGCAAGAACCAAGGATGGTTTTATAAATATTGAAAATTGATAACACCTTCCGATTTCTTTGGCTATTTTTTGGTGCTTCATAAACCGACGCTAACTTGTTTCTTCTTACAAAAATCACCATGAAAAAAAGCAATATTAATCCATACCCCCAGTTTTTCGACAGTTACATTAACCTGGTTGAGCAGGATGATCTTTTTGATGCTTTTCAAACTTCCCGTGATCAGCTAAAATCCATTGATTTAACAGTTTACAACAAAATAGCGGATAAACGATATCAGCCCGACAAATGGACAGTGAAGGATATTTTTCAGCATATCATCGATAATGAACGTGTTCAGTCGTACCGGGCGCTACGGTTTGCCAGGATGGATATCACCGAATTGCCGGGCTACGATGAGAAACTATTCGGTGAAAATGCCAAAACCACCAGCCGATCTATGGCTGATTTAATGGATGAACTCATAACACTCAGAATCTCCGTGATGCAGTTATTCAGCAGCTTTGATGAATCGGATATGGAAAATAGTGGCATTTGTTTCGGCCAGCGGATTTCAGTTACAGCACTGGGTTTTGTGATCGTCGGTCATCAAATACATCATCTCAGGATCATCGATGAAAAGTATATGTCATTGATCTGACAAGCTAAAATTCACTGATTTTTCATAGGGGAATCAGTCCTTTAATTTACTGTCAACCACCCTTTGAACTCGTCAAATCATGACGTAAATTGACCTTAAATCCTGAAAGCACTTTACCGAAATTTTTACCAAACCAACGCACGTCATGTACCGTAAAATCGAAGATTTCATTGAAGATTGGAAGGCTGAAGAATCAGCCACAATAAAGATTTTTGAAAGCATCCCTGATAGCGCAAAATCAGCCAAAGCCACTGAGCATTTGCGTTCGCTGGAAAGGCTCGCCTGGCATATCACACAGACACTAACGGAAATGCCCGCACGAGCTGGAATAGTTGAGAAAGATATTCTGGAACACGAGCCTATTCCGGCAAGCTTCAAGGATATTGTGGATAGGTATAAAAAATACAGTGGCGAATTATTGGCGCAGTTACAGAACAAATGGACTGATTCCGGACTAACAGAAAAAATAAAAATGTACGGGGAACAGTGGGAACGGAGGAAAATTTTGTCCGTCATGGTTCTGCACCAGGTCCATCACCGCGGTCAAATGACGGCGCTGATGCGCGTTTTGGGTCTGAAAGTGCCTGGGATTTATGGGCCATCAAAAGAGGAATGGGGCGCCTATGGCATGCCGGCGATGGAATAACAAAGCCGCTTTCGATTGAATCCTCTTGTTAGGCTTTCCTGAGCGTGCTCTGAAGTGACTTCAAATCAGGGAGTCTCATATTTCGGGAGGCGACGATCACATTCTACCGTGAATGGAATATGGATATCTACGGCCGGGCTAGAATGAGTAGTTTAGCCAAGTGCGCTGGGCATTACACGGCTATTAATGCTCGCCATTGTTGCCAACCTGAATTATTTAATATATACTAGTTCAGTTTCGTTAATTCTAGATTCCACAATATCACAGGTTATTGCTGTATTTTTTATTCTTGAGCGAATGTCAGTAGCCACATCTAGTGGTACTCGTTTATCAAAATGCAGACATAGAACCCGATCATTCTCTTCTTGGATTTGTCTTATTAATTCAGGCAATTCATCGTCCTCCACATAATCAAACCTTTCGAATTCTATCAAAATTTTATCACGATGGGGTTCAGGCCATTTTATTCCTTCTTTTGCTCTTCCAATGATCAGATTTACTACTTTATTTTGTTGCACCGAAGTAATTATTTCATTGTCATAAGGTCTTAACTGAATATCGATGTTACTCTCAGCAAAATAGCTGAACATTGGAGAGATTTCCATTGGAATAAACTTTATTGTCTCTTCTCCTGCGTCGTAGGCATAAGAAACATAAATAGTATCATGATCAGCGCTAAAATCATAGATTGGAAATGGACGTCGATTTGATCTTACAAATGTGTTTCTTTTGGTGTTTATGATTATAGTGTCTCTTTCATCATAGAAAACTGAAGATTTGTTTAATAGCACCACGGAGTCTTGGACGTCAATTGTTGCATATCCATCACCGATTAAATCATTAACTGCAACATAATGTCCATTTAATACCTCTGCCTTTCTTGTACATCCCAAAAGAGCAAAAATTATCAGAATGTTTATTTCAGTCCTCATCCATTTATGGCTGGCCACATTTGCGTATACGTATTGCTTATATTTCCTCTGTATATGACAGCTTATACTTTATTGTCATTGATCTTTTTAATGGCGGCCTATAGGTTACTGCCATCTTATTACCAATCTACCACTCGATTGAAAGATATCCAAATGCTTAGAAGGCTCCTCAGAGTCACCCCCCAGTCTCCGTTTCAATATCGGATTTTCTGAAAACTGCCACTGCGTCATCCAAATCCATCTGGGTAGGTTCCTCCAATTCATGATGGTTGTAGTCCATATGGAGTTTTTGGTATTTTCCAAGGGATATTTTGCGCGCAGTACTTCAGTCCAGTTCTATGATTTGACCATTTTTCAGTAACCTGGTTCTTAATAATTCATATGGAAGATCCTGAACGTCAATATTTTCTTCAATACATATGTCCGCTACTATTCCGGATGCTTCTCCTAATAGCATAAATGTCCACTCAAGTCTAATCGCACCATAGGCAATATGACTGGATGAAAGACAAGTCGGAGTAAGAATATTTCTGCATTCTGATGCTTTCGGGATCAGGCTTCTGTATGGAATTTGAAAAGGTTTCCAATTATCTCCTCCAAATACAAAACCTTCATTATAAGCCTTACCATCCCGCACAATCCGTCTTACATGATGCACGTCTGGTGGCCAATAAGCAATACCTACCGGGTCTTCAACTACGATCATTGTATCTTTTCGGGTATGGTGTTCCGTAATCACATAATCTGATTGAATTCGTCTACCATCCCTAATATAGAGCATCCTCGGCCACCCATTATTATCGGTAAATTCATCTTTTGTGGTACCCCATTCACTCCATTGTTTACGGATATCTTCTGACACCGCTGTATCATTCGCTAAAAACCAGAAAAGACCCTGCGTAAAGTCAAGATGATATTGATAGATTTCTCGTCTTTTTTCATAATCACCCTCCGGATATTCAAAATTCATTCCATAGAGATTATGCGACAGATCATGCCAGGCTCCTAAATCGGTCTTATTATTTGGAATTGTTGAGTTCGGCGCATAAAGATCACCTCCTGCAGCTAAATACCGCAGATATATTTCATACCAATCCCTATTGTAGTTCACGGGTTTGACAAAGGGAACCTTATTGTCATTTTCCCTTGTTAGGCAGGCTCTGAAACAATAAGCCTGTATGCAATGATCTCCCTCACCCTCTTCACCAAGTTCTTCATCTTGTATGGTATGAATAAGGCCACTTTGTGGATCACCAGGGACTATATATGGATCCACCTCGACTTCAAAATTTCTATAAGTATTGGTTAATCTTACACCATTTTTGGTTTCGTTGTACATACTGTTAGGTTCTCTCCCAATAACCGTCGATACACCAGCGAAATGAAGAAGATCCCCTTCGTAAGAACAATCGATAAAAATGGAAGCACTGAATTTTTTTCCATTCACTGTTTCAAATGAGACGAACTTATTATTTTCTTTCTTTACTGCATTGAAATCGTGTAATAGCCCGGATTCGGTATATAGAGGTATATCATATTCATCCAGCCAACGGTAAAAGATATTTTTTGCCACATTTGGTTCAAATCGCCACGTTATGGCGTGGTCTCTCGCTGAATCAAAATTATTTACTCCGTTATGATCAGCTACTTCTTTATAAAAATCCAGAGTAAGCCCGCCAATGACATGATCGTTTTTGAATCCAGGATGATTGTTGATATCCGAACCTCCCAACCCTTCGATTGTCATCCCTCCAACATACTTATCTGGACTTACAACCACTACATCTCTTCCACTCTTTTTTAACTGAATAGCCGCTAACACCGAAGCGCTGGAATTTCCATATATACATACTTCGCTATTAATGTGGTTCTTATCAACCTGACATTTAAAAAAAAGTAAAACAATCAAAATAAAGTATGTTCCTTTCATATAGAGCTTCTTTCAGGTATCTGACTTACGTCTATTTATGTATTGAATTTCAAATAGTACCCCGCTATCCTATTCCCAATCTACCACCACATAGAAAGATTTCCAAATTCTAATTGACTCCGAGGGTCACCCGCCAATCTCTGTTTCGATACCGGATTTTCTGAAAATCGCCACAACGTTATCCAAATCCATCTGGGTAGGTTCCTCCAAATCATGATGGTTGTAGTCCATATGGAGTTTTTGGTATTTCCCACGGGCGATGTTGTGGTAAGGGAGGAGATTAACCTTTGGCTTTGTCCCGGGAAGCGAGTTGATGAAATCTGCCATCTTCACGATTTCGTCCATCTGGGTATTCACATTTTTAATCAATGGAATACGGATGTTGATATTGGCACCAGCTTCGGCTAAGGTTCTCAGGTTTTGTAAAATTCGACGGTTATCCACCCCGGTCCACCTTTTATGGAGTTCCGGATCCAGCAGTTTCAAATCATATAAAAACAAATCGGTATGCCTGGCCACACCCAGCAAAGTTTCTGTGGGTGCAAACCCACACGTATCCACAACACGATGCAGACCTTTATCGCCACAGGCCTTCAACATTTCTATCAAAAACTCAGGATGCATCAAGGGTTCACCCCCCGAAAAAGTTACTCCCCCTCCTGACTGATCGATGTGGACCCGTTCGCGTTCGATGATTTCAAGAAGATCGTCGGTACTGAATAACTTGCCTGACATTTCGATGGCTTTCGTCGGACATACATCGGCACATTTCCCGCATAAATTGCAGACGTTATAGTCGGTCACAATTCCTTCGCCTGTCAGGGTCAGGGCATTTTCCGGGCAAACGTCAATACAATCCTTCGCTCCTATACATTTCGATGCGGTATATAATTTTTGAACTTCCGGCGACTGGCTTTCAGGATTGTGGCACCACTGACATTTAAGCGGGCATCCTTTCATAAAAATCGTTATCCGGATACCTGGCCCGTCATTGATGGAATACCTGCGAATATCAAATATTAGAGGGAGCATTCTTCAGGAATAGAGTATTAAGTATGGAGTATTGAGATATATATTTTAGACTAAAACGCCTCATTCTCTGTGCGTGCTATCACCTCGTTTTGCAGGTCTGCATTCATGTCGTTGAAATAATCGCTGTAGCCTGCCATCCGAACTAACAGGTCGCGATAATCTTCCGGGCATGCCTGTGCCGCCAGTAAAGTTGCGGTATCGACTACATTGAATTGAATATGGTGTCCACCCAGCTTGAAATAACTGCGGATTAAATGTGCCAGTTTTTCAATATCCTTTTCGCGTTTCAATAGACTCGGTACAAAACGGAGATTCAACAAGGTTCCGCCTGACTTTACCTGGTCGAGCTTGCCCAGCGATCGAATGACGTTGGTTGGTCCATGGGTGTCACATCCATGCGAGGGTGACGTGCCGTCGGAAATCGATTTACCGGAGAAACGTCCGTTGGGAGTTGCGCCAAGAACTTTTCCAAAATATACGTGGCATGTCGTTGAAAGCATGTTCAAATGATAATGTTCGCCTTTGATGTTTGGTTTCCCATCAATTGCCGCCAGCAGATCATTATAAACTCGCACAGCGATACCATCAGCCCTTTCATCATCATTTCCAAAAAATGGCGTGCGATTGATTATCCGTTGACGGAGTGCTTCTTCACCTTCAAAATTCTTCGCGACAGCATTAAGCAATGTATCCATACTAAATGTCTTGTTCTCAAAAACATGAGATTTCAATACGGAAAGGCTGTCGGTCACGGTTCCTAGTCCTGTGCACTGGATATAGTTCGTATTATAGCGCGGACCGCCATTGTAATAATCCCGACCCTTTGAAATGCAATCTTCTATAACAACCGATAAAAATGGAGCAGGTGCGTATTTGGCGAACATCTGATCGATGTAGTTGCTTACCCTTACTTTCTGGTCTACGACAAAATTAAGTTGATTTATAAAGGCTGCATACAACGTTTCATAATCCTGAAAGTCTCGTGGGTTCCCGGTCTCCAGTCCCACCTTGTTATTTGTAAGCGGATCAATGCCATTATTCAAGGTCACTTCAAGAATTTTGGGCACGTTTAGGTATCCGGTGAGCACATACGCCTCCTTTCCGAATGCGCCCACTTCGATACAGCCACTGCACCCTCCTTCACGAGCATCTTGCAGTGATTTCCCTTGCCATACCAATTCCTGTATATAAACATCAGGATTGAAAACCGATGGATATCCGTGTCCCTGGCGGATAACTTTACATGCCGCATGCAGAAATTTGTCGGGCGTAACAGTGCTGATATGTACCGAATTCCCGGGCTGGAGAATATGTAATTCTTCCACGACTTCAAGCATGATGTACGAAACTTCATTGACGCCATCCGTCCCGTCCGATCTCACACCGCCGATATTAATATTGGTGAAGTCGTTATAGGTTCCGCTTTCACGGGCAGTGATGCCCACCTTTGGTGGAGCCGGATGATTGTTGACTTTGATCCAAAAACAACTGATCAACTCCTTTGCCTGTTCGCGGGTGAGGGTTCCTGCTGCAATCTCCTTTTCGTAAAATGGTTGAAGGTGCTGATCGAAATGTCCCGGGTTCATGGCATCCCAGCCATTCAATTCTGTAATCGTTCCAAGGTGAACAAACCAGTACATCTGAATGGCTTCCCAAAAGGTTTGAGGCGCATGTGCAGGAACTCTCCGGCAAACCCTGGCGATTTCCATTAATTCCTCAATCCGTTGCTGATCGGATTCCTCCTTTGCCAATTTTTCAGCCAGTTCGGCGTGCCTCTCCGCAAATACAATCACAGCATCGCAGGAGATCGCCATGGCCTTGAGCTCCTCGAGTTTGTCGGTAGCTTCCAGATCATTCAGGAAGTCGAGCGACTGAATATGTTTGTTGATTTCTTTTTTGAAATCGAGCATTCCTTTTCGATAAATCTTTCCATCGAGGCTCGTATGTCCGGGTGCGCGCTGCTCCATGAATTCGGTGAAAAGTCCGGCTTCATAGGCTGCTTTCCATTCAAGAGGAACATGGCTAAAAATGCGCTCCCGCATGGTGCGGCCTTTCCAGTACGGTATCACTTCCCGCTCATAGGTATCTATGTCAGCCTGCGGAATGGTATATCGCTGCTGTTCGCGGGAATTGAGCACATGAAAATCTTCCACACTGTGGCAGGTAAGTTCGGGGAATGTGGGTACCGATTTGGGAGAAGGCCCGCGCTCGCCAACGATCAGTTCGTCGTCACCGATGTAAATGGTTTTCTGTTTGCAGATTTCCAGAAAATTCAGAGCGCGCATGACAGGCTCTGAATATTTCCCATAATTCTCCTTATAAAATTTGGTGGTAATCAGCGCCCGCTCAATGGATAGTGACTCCTGTGTTTCGACACTTAGTTTGCGCAACCGGCGAACCCTGTCGTTCATTCCGGGTAGGGCATTTTTTCTTTCTGTATTATAGAAATTGCCTTCGGAACGTGCCTGACGCTCGGGGACTTTCTGGATATTTATCGTAGTTAACGTCATTCTCAAATGAGTTTATAAAAATGGATTTAGTAAAAAAAAGGAATCGTGTTGCAGAGAAATCAAACACATCAAAAACCACAGCTCCGCCTGGGGCCGGGTAGGGAAATACTATGAATAGAATATGAGGCAGCTGAAAAGGCAGCGGTACTTGCCAGGAAGATTATTTCTATGTGCTTTCTCCATCATTCTATCTTTAATGCGGGTACGTAAATTTACATAATCCTATCTTTATTGCAAATGACGACCTGGGTAGAGCTTGTCCATAATGTGTGATTCTCCGAGAAACTGAAATTTCAAATGACAAAATACAAATAAATTGCAATGCCCGAAATTTCAATATCCAATGAGGTTTTTTGATTCTTCGGTATTGAATTGTCCTGGTACGGAAGAAGATTAATCATTGGTTTATTCCCTGGGAATGAGTTCACAAAACCGGCCGTATTTAAGACCTATGTCGATTTCATTTGCTAGTAGAAGTCGTGACGTCTGCCTTTGCTCCCAGATGAAAATTTTTGATGTTCAAACTTCGTTCACCAGCCCAACAATTCAGATAAAACCAACCGAAACGCACGAGCGATTATTTTTATTACTTTTAAGGATAGGGAATGAAATATGACTTTAACCACAGAAAATATCTTATTAATAGGCTCTCTGCTGTTGTTCATATCACTGATCGCCGGAAAAACCTCTTCCAAATTCGGAGTGCCAGTCTTAATTCTGTTTTTAGCTGTCGGGATGCTGGCTGGATCGGATGGATTTGGCGGAATATATTTTGATAATCCAAAAACAGCGCAATTCATCGGCATTGTCGCATTGAATTTTATTCTGTTTTCCGGAGGACTGGATACCGGTTGGCAGACCGTAAAACCTGTTCTTTGGTATGGTATATCGCTTTCGACTGTAGGAGTCATGCTTACAGCCCTCTCAGTTGGATTATTCGTTTGGGCAATAACAGATTTTACACTCACTGAAGGATTACTGCTTGGCTCCATTGTTTCATCCACCGATTCTGCTGCCGTATTCTCCATTCTTCGCTCCAAAAATCTTGCCCTCAAAGGCACTCTTCGTCCAACCCTTGAACTGGAAAGTGGGAGTAACGATCCAATGGCCTATATTTTAACTATTGTTTTTACAGGATTGGTTGTAAATCAGGATTCCAGCTTTCTGAGTATTTTACGCATGTTCCTGATGCAATTATTTCTGGGAGGTCTCTTCGGGTTTGCTTTTGGTAAAATCGGGACTCTTGTAATCAATAAAATAAGGCTTGACTACGAGGGATTATATATCGTATTGGTTATTGCAATAATGTTTTTTAGTTTTTCGGCAACTGATTTTATTGGAGGCAATGGTTTTCTTGCCGTCTATATTTGTGCAGTATTTTTGGGAAATCAGGAATTAATACATAAAAAGAAAATACTCAAATCATTCGACAGCTTTGCCTGGTTAATGCAAATAGTATTGTTTCTCACTTTAGGATTATTGGTCTTCCCAAGTCACGTGATTCCTGTTATGGGTATCGGTTTAATTATTTCGGTTTTCTTAATAATTATCGCCAGGCCCTTTAGTGTATTTATAAGTCTAATTCCATTCAAAATCCAGCAACGCAGTCGATGGTTTATTTCATGGGTTGGTCTTCGTGGATCCGTTCCGATAGTTTTTGCAACCTATCCCCTGATTGCTGGCGCTGAGAAGGCTGATATGATTTTTAACATCGTCTTTTTTATTTCTATAACTTCTGTTCTGATTCAAGGTACAACGTTGCCGTTGGTTGCTAAATGGCTTCACCTGACATTGCCTGAAAAACTAAAACAAAGGACACAAATTGACCTTGAACTTTACGATAGTATAAAATCGAGGTTGACTCAGATTATTATTCCCGAAAATAGTACCATAGCAGGTAAGCAACTTGTTCAAATTGGCTTTCCAAAAACTTCATCTATTTCTTTCATTGAGCGCGATAGTAAGTTCGTGACACCATCCGGGTCAACTACTTTAATGGAAAATGATAAATTATATGTATTATCTGAAAATTCGGAGTCATTGGTAAAAGTGTATGAATGCCTCGATTTAGTGAATAATCCAGAAAACGAAGTATAAAAACGCTCCTTATGCACGAGAACCAAACTGGACTTAAAACCATTGATCACCGTAAAATATCCCTTGTCACCATTTCAAAACCCAGCCATTTTATCTGCGTTCATAAAAAATCAATTGACATTGGTGTATTGCTCAGATTATAATTGATAATTGTAAGGTAATACTGTTTATGCGAATCAAATGAAATCCATTTTACTAGCAGGTATTATCCAAGGTGTACTACTCGCATTCCTTCTAATAACTCGGGGGAAGGAGCATCAACCAAATCGCGTGTTGGGTGCATTGATGCTTACTGTTTCTATCCATCTCTTTTTTATACTGTTTGAAGGGACCGATTTTTTCACCACCTATCCACATTTTTCCCGGATTACCTGGCTTATTCCGGCCTTGTATGGCCCACTAATTTTGTTGTTTACCATGATGGTGACTCAGCGGCGACAGGTTTTTGTAAAAACGGATTTATTAATATTTATCCCCTTTACTCTTTACCTCCTGGTGCTTCTACCCTATTACGCGAACCCGGCAGATCAGAAATTACTCCATATGAACAATGGTTCAAGCCTTTATGGCGACGATTTTGGCGTACTGAATCAATTATTAAATCTTTTTCATATTGGATTTATAAGCACAACCATAATTATCTATTACAAGAACATCAAAAAATGGAAGGACACTTATTCCGGTTCGGAAATTACACGCATGCATTGGCTGCTTAGCTATTTATATATTACGCTAATCATTATCCTCCTCTCTATTTTCATTTTCTATTCAAAGAAATTCGATATTGATCCGATAAGCCAGGTATATCCTTTTCATTTTTTCGCGATTGTGGTTCTAATCTATTGGATTGGATTTAAGGTTTTATTTCGACCGGAAATATTTAAAATCTCAACCACGACAACATCGATGAAACAGATTGTGAATGAAGATACACGATACGAGACTTTTTTGATCAAAGAAGAATCAGCAAATAATTTAGAATCAAAAATCCGTCAGGCGATGGAGATTGATCGCTTGTTTCTGAATCCTGAATTATCCTTAACACAATTAGCAGAGCACATTGGGAGTTCTCGCCATCACATTTCTCAGGTTCTAAATGTGCATATGGAAACTAACTTCTATGATTTCATTAATAAATACCGTGTGGATGAGTTTATAAGAAAATTAAGTAAACCAGGAAACGAGTTTTACACTTTGCTGGCCCTGGCATACGAGTCTGGTTTCAATTCTAAAGCAACATTCAATACTGTTTTTAAAAAAAACACGGGAATGACACCGTCGGCATTCTTTAAGGACATGAAGCTGCCATCTAAAATGAGTCTAAATCAATCGAATCAGACTTAATCGCACCAACTCCATCTGAAACCTTCCGTTAATTCCCCAAAAATGAAAAATATGAAAACAACATGGATCACCCTCCTTGTGTGCTGCACCATAGTGAATGCAATGGCACAGGATCAATTAACAACCAACCCTACAACTTACGAGATCGGAGTATCTCTGGGACTCAATCAATGGCAAATACTTGATAAGAACACATCGCCTCTTGCCTATAGAGCTTTACAAACAGATGTAGGCCTTCACTTCAAATACTTCCAAAACCACTCCATGATGCGAATCGGCATCCGGGGCGCTATTGGCCATGTTCGACC
>JBGSYX010000344.1:0-10639 GCA_041750735.1 Cyclobacteriaceae bacterium | reverse complement strand
ATCGATGCCAACTTTCGTACCCTTCCTGATCAACCGCATCGTGCCATGGCCGGGCTATCAATGGGCGGTATGGAAACACGTGTGATTACCCTTGCCAACCCTGATATATTCTCGTATGTCGGCATGTTCAGCGGTGGTAGCATAAGTATGGAGGATGTTAATAATTCGCCTGGATTTAAAGAGAAAATCAAATTGGTGTTTGTAAGCTATGGTAGCCGCGAACTTGAAAATCCAAGAAGAGGTCCGTGGGGCGATCCTAAGGAGAATACCGAGGCGATTAAAGCAGCCGGTATGAATACACATTTCTATGTCTCTCCCTCAACAGCCCATGAGTGGCAGAGCTGGCGCAGAGGTCTATATCAATTTGCACCACTTTTATTCAATGATAAATAACTAAATGATGAAAAAATATTCAGCAGCCTTATCGCTATTATTCTTAATCTCCGCTTCTCTATGCTTTGCACAAGAGTCACAAAAAGAGATCAAAGAAGACTTTAAACCTTCAACATTAAATCAACCCGGGCAGGAGTACCCACAAGTAAATTCCCAGGGATACGCAAGATTTAAAATCCAGGCTCCTGATGCCCAGAAGGTTCATATTAGCCTTGGACTCGGTGGCAGAGGAGGCACAGAACTCACCAAAAATGAGGAGGGTTTTTGGGAAGGAACAACTGAAGGACCGATGGATGAAGGTTTTCACTATTACCATTTAACCGTGGATGGTGGAACCTTTAACGACCCCGGGACCTTAAATTTCTATGGGTCAGTTCGATGGGAAAGTGGCATTGAAATACCCGCGCATGATCAGGAAATTTATTCGTTGAAAAACGTGCCTCACGGAAAAGTTCAGCAAATTCTTTTTCCGTCAGAAAGTACGAATACCTCTCGAAGGGCATTTGTCTATACTCCTCCCGGGTATGAAAAGGATCAGTCAGTGAGATATCCCGTTTTGTACCTGCAGCATGGTTGGGGTGAGGATGAAACAGCCTGGAGTAACCAGGGGCATTCTAATTTAATCATGGATAACCTGATTGATGAGGGTAAGACAAAACCGTTCCTCATTGTAATGACATATGGTATGACCAATGAAATCAAATTCGGAGGATTGAGAAATTTTGACATCAAGCCATTCCAGACTGTTCTTATAGATGAGTTGATACCCTATGTAGATTCACACTTCCGTACTATAGCTGATCAACCTCACCGGGCGATGGCTGGACTTTCCATGGGAGGTATGGAAACACGAACCATCACCCTGGCAAATCCTGATGTATTTTCACATGTAGCATTATTAAGCGGCGGCAGTATCAGTTTGGAAGACCTTGAAAAATCACCTGATTTTAAGAAAAATGTGAAACTAGTATTTATCAGCTATGGTAGTCGTGAACTTGAAAATCCAAGAAGTGGTCCATGGGGTGATCCCAAGGAAAATACTGAAGCGATTAAAAATGCCGGCATGAACACTTATTTCTATGTTTCTCCAAATACTGCCCATGAATTCCAGTCCTGGCGTCGCAGCTTACATGAACTTGCCCCGCTTCTCTTTAATTAGAAATCAGCCGATTAAAAGATAAGGATTACATGTTGCAGAATAGAGTTTTAACAAAATCAAAAAAATGACATTATCGCTTAAATATAAGTTTATCACATTGTTATTGGGGAGTTTCCTTTCAGGTTCAATCTGCTTTTCGCAATCAAACCAGCCGGCGGTTGAGGATTTCAAACCTTCCTCAGTAAATCAGCCCGGCAAGGAATTTCCTCAGGTCAATTCTGAAGGACGTGTTCGGGTGAGTATTTCAGCTCCTGAGGCACGCATGGTTCGCCTCGATATTGGCGGTGTAAAATATGACCTTGCCAAAGATGATAAAGGTGTTTGGACCGGCGAATCTGCTCCGCAGGATGAGGGTTTTCACTATTACCAATTAAATATTGATGGAGCTTCTGTACCTGATCCGGGTAGTAAATATTTTTATGGTGCCGGACGCTGGGGAAGTGGTATAGAAGTACCAGCGGTTGACCGGGAATTTTATTCGTTGAAGGATGTACCCCACGGACTGGTTAGTGAGAACATATATTTCTCAAAAATCACAAATGCATGGAGGCGTTGCTTTGTCTATACACCTGCAGGTTACGAAAAGGATACAAAAAAGAGGTATCCTGCACTATACATTCAACATGGAAGTTTTGAGGATGAAACAGGATGGGCGACTCAGGGCAAAGCCAATCTTATTCTGGATAACCTGATTGCAGCAAAAATGGCAGAACCAATGATCATTGTAATGGATAATGGATATGCCTATAAACCCCAGGACATTTCAAACACAAATGGAAATGCGCGACCCGCTTCTGCTTTTGAAGAAGTGATGATTAATGAAATCATTCCCATGATCGACACAAAGTTTCGTACAACAGCCGATCGTGAACACCGCGCCATTGCCGGCCTTTCGATGGGCGCCAATCAAACCATGCGGATCATCATGAATAATCTCAATAAATTCGCCTACTATGGTGGCTTTAGCGGCACATCCAATTATCCCAGCGCTGATGAAATTAATGTAGAGACATTCCTGGATGGAAAATTTAAAGATGGTGTGTTGCTCAGTAAGCAGATCAAGGTTTTTTGGCTCGGTCTGGGAACAAAAGAACCGAATCCTTTTCCAGGTTCTGTTGGAGCATTTCGTGCGATGTTGGAAAAGCAAGGTATAAAATACACCTACTACGAATCTCCGGGCACTGCTCACGAATGGTTAACGTGGAGAAGAAGTTTATATCAGTTTGCACAGCTATTGTTTCAGAAATAGGTAACAACGATTTGTATTATGACTAAAAAATTGATCCTGGGACTTGTGGCATCTTGCTTCCTGTCTTTTGGGACTGCAATGGCCCAACTTATCGAAAACTCACAACCGGCACCTTCAAACATCAGTAAAACAGCTTGCCCGTGCATATTGGATGACCTGAGTGTTGTATTTATGGTGAAAGCACCAGAAGCCCAAAAAGTCCAGATTGATTTGGGCAAATTATACGATATGGTGAAAGATGATCAGGGGGTATGGACTGTAACAACTCTTCCACAGGTTCCTGGGTTTCATTATTATTCGTTGGTTATTGATGGATTAAAAGTAGCTGATCCTGCCAGTGAAGCTTTTTATGGAATGGGACGAATGGCAAGTGCCATTGACATCCCTGAAGCCGGGTGCGACTTTTATAGTATTAAAGATGTCCCGCATGGTGGTATCAGTTCAAAATACTACTACTCCAATGTGACCGAAAGCTGGAGAAGACTATTCGTTTACACACCACCGGGTTACGATAAAAATAAGAAGGAAAAATATCCTGTGGTGTACATTCAACATGGTGGTGGTGAAGATGAACGAGGTTGGGCTGTTCAGGGTAAGACGGATATTATAATCGATAACTTAATTACCGAAGGCAAAGCCAAATCTATGATTGTGGTTATTGCTAACGGAAACGTAAGTGCTGAACGCGGTGGCTACAATAGCGCTGCTATGGCAAACTTTAAAAAAGAAATGACTCAAAATATTGTACCATTTATTGATAAAAACTTCAGAACAAAAGCCGATGCCAGGAATCGTGCACTTTGTGGTCTTTCCATGGGAGGTGGGCAATCTTTTTATGTTGGTCTGGAAAGCCTCGATTATTTTGGTTCTGTTGGGGTATTTAGCTCGGGTCTTTTTGGTGGAATTCGAAACCTTTCTGAAAGTACCTTCAATGCTGAGAAGGAGATACCGGGACTACTTTCAAAATCGGCCGAATTCAATAAAAAACTCAGTCTTTTCTACATTTCTTGCGGAGAACAAGACCCCAGAATTGAACACACTAAAAAAGCAGTGACTACCATGAGAGATAGTGGATTGGAGGTTGAATTCAAGACTTTCCCGGGGGATCATGAATGGCAGGTTTGGAGAAAGAGTTTGAATGATTTTGCCCCTTTGCTTTTTAAATAGATGTTAGAAATGCCAATGTTAGAACATGCAAAAGCCCATTATAAATTTTATTCACCCTGAATTATGTCTCTTAAATATCCAATAGCGAACGTCGGTTTTTGCCTCTTGATTGGGCTTATTTCAATAAGTGCAGTGAAAAGTCAAAATCCAATTATTCATGCCGATGTTCCTGACATGTCAATGATACGTGTTGGCGATACTTACTATATGAGCAGTACTACCATGCACATGAGTCCAGGTGTTCCTATCATGAGATCCAAGGACCTGACTAACTGGGAACTGGTAAATTATGCCTATGATATTTTGGATAATGTGGAGGAACTGAATCTTACCAATGGCAAAAGCACGTATGGGCGAGGTTCCTGGGCCAGTTGTCTCCGGTATCACAAAGGCACCTACTATTTATCCACCTTCGCTGGCACAACCAATACCACATACATATATTCAACAAAAGACATTGAAAAAGGCCCATGGAAGGTCATCAGGTTCAAACCATCGTACCATGACCATACCATTTTCTTTGACGACGACGGTAAGATCTACATGATATGGGGTGTCGGGGCCCTGAAAATGGTAGAATTAAAGGAGGATCTTTCGGGAGTTAAAGCAGAAACAGAACGGGTTTTGATAGAAAATGCCAGTGCTCCGGCAGGAGATAATATCATGCTTCAAGCTGAGGGAAGCCAACTATTTAAGGTAAATGGAAAATACTATCTATTCAATATCACCTGGCCCAGAGGCGGAATGCGGACAGTTATTATTCATCGCGCAGATAAAATAACCGGACCCTATGAAGGCAGATTAGCCCTACAGGACAGAGGCATTGCCCAGGGAGGGCTGATTGATACTCCAAATGGAGACTGGTACGCCTATCTGTTCCGCGATTACGGGGCAGTTGGTCGTATTCCATATTTGGCTCCGGTCCAGTGGGAAGACGGTTGGCCTGTTATCGGCATTGATGGTAAAATACCGGATATCCTTGATCTGCCAAAAAATGAAGTCTTGATTTCGCGTCTCGTAGCGTCTGATGAGTTTAAACGAAAAAAGAGGGAGCCTGCTTTACCTTTGGTCTGGCAATGGAATCACAATCCCGACAATGAACATTGGTCGTTGACTGACAGAAAAGGATACATGCGCCTCACAACCAGTCGCATCGACACTTCATTTTACCTGGCAAGAAATACACTTACCCAGCGAACTATTGGTCCGGTTTGCACAGGTTCGACCTTGGTGGATATATCCAATATGAAGGATGGAGATTTTGTGGGGTTGGCGTTGCTACAGAAAAAGTATGGATTAATAGGTGTGATACTGGAGAACGGAAAAAAGCATTTGGTGATGATCAATGCTGATTCAGGAGAACCTGCAGAAGTTGAGAAGATTCCATTAAACCAAAACACAATTTATCTCAAAGCTTCATGCGATTTTACTGAACGCAAGGATGAAGCTTATTTCTATTACAGTCTTGACGGTAAAGAATGGAAAAAGATTGGATCTGCCTTAAAGATGCAATACACTCTGCCGCATTTTATGGGGTACCGCTTTGGCTTATTCAACTATGCCACAAAAAATATAGGCGGATATGTGGATTTTGACTATTTCCATATCAATGACAAAATTGAGTAACAGGTAAATCAATGTTGTTTAGTTAATCTCATATTATCCCTCCCTGGAGAGGGTGTAGGGCGAGGAGAAGCTAAAACTTCCTTAACTAAACGACATTGACAGGCAAATAAAAATTTGAATCTTAAACTTTTTAATCATGAAATTTAAACTACTAATCATCGGAATCTTTGTAGCGGCATTTGCCTCAGCGCAGGAATATCCATTCCAAAACCCAAACCTAAGCTCAGAAGAAAGAGCCAAAGACCTGATCTCCAGATTGACACTCGAAGAAAAGGCAGCCCTGATGTGCGATCAGTCAGACGCAATACCGAGGCTGGGGATAAAAAAATTCAATTGGTGGAGTGAGGCTTTGCACGGTTATGCCAACAATGATAGCGTGACAGTTTTTCCTGAGCCTATCGGAATGGCGGCTTCATTCGATGATGAACTGTTGTTCCGGATTTACGATGCTGTGTCCGACGAAGCGCGCGCAAAATACAACCACTGGCTGGCTATGGGCAATGAGAATAAGCGCTTTTTAAGTCTTTCAGTATGGACGCCTAACGTAAATATTTTCCGTGATCCACGATGGGGGCGTGGACAGGAAACCTACGGTGAAGATCCATACTTGATGTCGCGTATGGGTGTATCTGTTGTAAAAGGTCTTCAGGGCCCAGCAGATGCCAAGTACAGGAAGTTGCTGGCGTGTGCCAAACATTATGCTGTTCATTCTGGTCCGGAATGGAGCCGTCATGAGCTCAACCTCAACAATGTGGATCCCCGGGAATTGTATGAAACATATCTGCCGGCATTCAAGTCACTTGTCCAGGAAGCAGACGTACGCCAAGTGATGTGTGCTTATCAGCGGTTGGACGATGAGCCATGCTGTGGAAATACCAGGCTTTTACAACGGATTTTGCGTGATGAGTGGGGATTTGAATACATGGTAGTTTCGGACTGTGGAGCTATCACCGATTTTTTCACGAGTCACAAGGTTTCTTCTGATGCTGTGCATGCTGCAGCAAAAGGAGTACTGGCTGGTACCGATGTGGAGTGCGTTTGGCAAAATTATCCATACAAAACATTACCCGATGCAGTAGCACGCGACCTCATGAAAGAGGAAGACATTGATAAAAGTCTGATGCGGGTTTTAATTGGTCGGTTTGACCTTGGCGAAATGGATGATGATTCGATAGTGCCATGGGCCCAGATACCTGTTTCTGTACTCAACAATGAGAAGCATCAACAACTTGCTCTTGAGATGGCTCGTGAAACCATGACTCTGCTTCAGAACAATAATAGCATTTTACCACTTTCAAAATCTTCGAAAAAAATTGCGGTCATCGGTCCGAATGCGGATGATAAAAAGATGCTTTGGGGTAATTATAATGGCACGCCAATCAACACTATTTCAATCCTTGATGGGATTAAAACTAAAGTCCCAGCTAAAAAGATTTTTTATGATAAAGGATGCGATTTGGTAGAAGATAAGGTGACCCAAAGTTATTTTGGGCAATGCTCCTTCGAGGGTAAGCAAGGTTTCAAAGCTACTTACTGGAATACCCCTGACCGTAGCGGAGATATCGTTGCGACGCAACAAATTACTGACCCGATTAAAATGACAACAGCTGGTCAGCATGAATTTGCCTCCGGTGTAAAGTTGGAAGGGTTCTCTGCCGTTTACGAAACAGAATTCACTCCCCAGGTATCTGAAGAAATAGTCTTTAAAGGAGGGGCAACCGGTGCTTTTGAGTTGCTTGTAAATGGCAAATCAATACAACGATATGGTAACTGGCGAACACTACCTGCGCGGATTCCATTCAAAGTTGAGGCCGGGGAAAAATACAAGATTGAAATCCGCTATGCCCAGCTAAACAATTGGCAGGCCAATATCGAGTTTGACTTTGGAAAAGAAGTTGACGTGGACTACACCGAACTGATAAGCAAACTTAAAGGTATCGACCTGGTAGTATTTGTAGGAGGGCTTTCCGGAAACCTAGAGGGAGAGGAAATGCCGGTTTCTTATCCTGGATTCAAAGGCGGCGACCGCACCAATATCGAACTCCCATCCGTACAGCGCAATTGTCTGAAGGCGTTAAAGGATGCCGGGAAGAAAGTCATTTTCGTGAACTGCTCTGGTTCGGCTATTGCACTCACACCCGAAACCCAAACCTGCGATGCTATTCTCCAGGCATGGTATGCCGGTGAATCTGGTGGTCAGGCAGTGGCGGATGTATTATTTGGAGACTATAACCCTTCCGGAAAACTGCCTGTTACCTTCTATAAAAACTCAGACCAGCTTAAGGATTTTGAAGATTACTCCATGAAAGGCAGGACGTATCGCTACATGGAAGATGCTTTGTTCCCATTCGGTTACGGGCTCAGCTATACCAAATTCAGTATTGGCACTGCTTCCATAAATCAATCAAAAATTAGCGCAAGCGAAACTATTCAAATCACCATACCTGTAACTAATTCTGGTGCCAGGACAGGCACTGAAATTTTGCAGGTGTATGTGCGAAAGGTAGGGGACAACGATGGGCCGCTAAAGACACTTAAAGGTTTTAAACGTGTTGAAATTCCAGCCAGAAAAACTCAGGCGGTTTCTATCGATCTGCCACCCTCAGCATTTGAGTTTTTTGATTTGGATCAGATGAAAATGGCCGTAACTCCCGGAGAATACGAGGTTTATTATGGAAATAGCTCTGCCTCGAAAGATTTGTCATCCGTGACAATAACGATTGAGTAAATATCAGACCAAGATCAGATTTGTCAGGTACCTTGAATTAGAATTAAATGTCAAACACTTAACCATATAAATTATGAAAATCACCATTTTTTCTTTGGCAGCTATTTTTACGTTAATGCTCCATGGTTGCAATTCAAATGAATCTTCAAAATCAAAAGAGGAAATTGTTGATGTTAAAGTTGAAAATGAATTAGTGCCAGGTGAGCAAGCTCCCCTTGCCGATCCAAATCAGAACACTTTTGGCGGAATCCGCAAGGTAGGTACAACGAAAACCAAAAGGCGTTCTGGCCCGGCATTCCCAGAGCCAACACTTGCAACACTACCTCTGGATAGTATTTCTATGAGCGATCCCTTTGTTTTTCCTGATGAGAAAACAAAAACCTATTATCTGACCGGTACCGGAGGTCGTCTATACAAAAGTACAGATCTTAAAATGTGGACCGGTCCATATAAAATTATCGATCTTGCCGGAACCTGGATGGACAGTCTTTGGGTAGCAGCAGCGGAGATTCATCAATTTGGCGAAAAGTATTACCTGGCAGGCACCTGGAGCGATCACACGACACTCATTGAGGCAGTACCACGGCGGTATAATGTGCCACGCAACCAGACGCAGCTGCTTGTATCTGAGAATATCGAGGGTCCATATAAACCGCTGGTCCAGGATTATGATTTTTGCCTGGGGCCTGAAGATTGGGATATCATTGATGGAACGCTCTATGAAGAAAATGATACTGTATATATGGTATTCGTTCACGAATGGACCCAGATCATTGATGGAACCATGGATTATTTTCCACTCTCGAATGATTTAACTCACAGGACTTCTGAGCCTATTACCATCTTTCGGGCAAGCGAAGCGTCCTGGTCAAAAGAGATGAACAGCATCAGCGAAGCCACTTTTGGAATGAAAATGCCAGGCTGGGTGACGGATGGCCCTCAATTGTTCAGAACTCAAACGGGTAAGCTTGGGATGCTATGGTCGAGTTGGGGTGAAAAAAGATATTTGCAGGGAATAGCTTACTCTGCTTCAGGAAGCATCAAAGGCCCATGGGTTCAGGAAGATGTTCCTTTTAAGGATGACAATTCTGGCCACGGCATGTTTTTCGCCACATTTGAAGGCAAGCCTTTGTTCATCATTCATCATGCAGAAAATAAAGGATGGCGCAAACCACAACTCTGGGAAGTAGATGACTCGGGAGACAAGCTGGTGCTCGGCGCAAGATTTCATCCATAATTTCTATAGTAATAAATTTTTAAACCCAAATAAATCCCCAAAAAATGAAAAAGCTAATGTTGTTTTCTATTGCCATTTTATTCATTGGCTATGTCTCTGCACAGCCAGGGCAAAGACGTCCGGAAGAGCCACTTCCACAAGGCTTTAAACCTGCTACTACAAATACATTCTTAGCACAATATCCAGCAGTGAATGCAGAAACACGTCAGGCCATGTTTCGTGTCGCTGCAAAGACAGCTCAGAAAGTCCAGGTAGATCTCGCCGGAAAAAAATACGACATGACGGTGGATACAGCCGGTGTCTGGACATGTACGTCAGACCCACAGGTTGTTGGTTTCCATTACTATGCTATACTCATCGACGGAGTTCCTGTTATGGATCGAAATACGGAATCTTTTTTCGGTAGCAACTGGGAAAATTCCGGCATAGAGATTCCCGAAGGTCCGGAAGGCGATTATTACAGGTTTAATAAAAATATCCCTCACGGTTATGTTCGGTCAATCCACTATTGGTCAGATATAAATGGTTTGGAACGCCATATTAACGTCTATGTACCCGCAGAATACGAATCCAATCCTGGTAAAAAATATCCGGTACTCTACCTGGTACATGGCTGGGGTGAGGATGAGAATGGCTGGTCGGTTCAGGGTCATATGGCCAATATTATGGATGGCCTCATAGCATCCGGCAAAGCAGTGCCGATGATTGTGGTTATGCCCAGTGGCGACATTAAAACCAACGCTGATGTTCGTATCGCCACTGGCGATGTGACGGATATTTATGTGAAGAACCTGATTCCTTATATCGATAAAACCTTCCGTACCTATACCGACCGAGAGCACCGGGCAATGTCTGGTTTGTCGAGGGGTGGTTTTCAAACCTGTAGAACGGTTTTCCCCAACATGGACAAATTTGCCTGGATGGGCACATTCAGCGGCTTCTTCGTGCGCGATGGAGATGTGTTGGATGCTTTCGATGGTGTATTTAAGGATGCTGCTGCATTCAACAAGCAGATGAAACTGTTTTTTATCAGCACAGGGACAGAGGAACGCAATCCAAAGGAGATGGTTGAAAAGCTAA
>JBGSYX010000343.1:0-12922 GCA_041750735.1 Cyclobacteriaceae bacterium | reverse complement strand
TACCATTCATCATCTTCAACTATAAAAACTTTCATCGTATTCATAAATGATTGTTCATTAAAAATCCATGTGTATCAGCTCATTTTTCCTTTGATTCCTTAAAAAGTGTTTCCAGTTTAAGGATAATTTGCTTTGCGTCTGACTGTGTCCTTTCTAATTGTTCACTTAATTCATTCATGCCGACTTTATTGATCAGGTGTAGTTCAAGCTGTTTCAATCGATCAGCAAATCTCGAAAAACCCATGTGACGGCTCGATGGTATTATTTTGTGTGCATTTTGCCGGATCGTTTCTGGGTTGATATTTTCAATTCCCTCACTGAAACATGAGATGAAGCCAATAACATTTGCAAGATAAAGTTTGGCCATGGTTATGGTGAGTCTTTTGTCGTTTTGAAAGAGTTTACTTAGCGTGTCAAGGTTAAGATTTTCCAGTTCTATATTGTCACTTTTATCATTTTTTGAGGGGTTATGATTGCGTTGCCTTAAAGACGAGGACAGACATTTTAATAGATCATTTTCGGAAATAGGTTTTATCATAACATCATTCATTCCGGCCTTGAAACACTTTTCCTTAATACCTCTGGTTGCCGTTGCTGTCAGGGCAATAATGGGAAATTCTACACCGTATTTTTCTCTCAAGGTTTTTGTTGTTTCAAATCCATCAAGATTATCCATCAGGAGATCCATCAATACTACATCGAATCGTTCTTTTTGAAAGTTATCCAGAGCATCTTTTCCACTTTTTGCAGATTGATGGGAAATGTTGTATTTATCGAGAATGGTTTCCAAAAGCACAAGGTTGTATTCCTCATCATCTACAAGCAACACCTTGATATGCTCTAATTGTGAATAATCTGTATCAACAAGAGTTTTTGTTGGGTTCTTATTGTCAATTTCATGCAGGATATATGGCAGTTTAACAGTAAATTCTGTTCCGAGAGCCGCTTCGCTTTGAACAGAAACAGAACCCCCTTGAAGTTCCACGAGGTTTTTGACAATAGCCAAACCAAGCCCAGTTCCTCCAAATTTTCTTGAATTAGTCGATGGGATCTGGCCAAATTTATTAAATATTAAATCCAGGTGGCTCTTATCCATTCCAATACCAGTGTCAATTACTTTCATGATAATATCTTCGGCATCACTTTCAATGGAAATTTCTACAAAGCCATTATCAGTGAACTTTATAGCATTTCCCGTCAGGTTAAATAGTATTTGACGGAACCTTACCGGATCGCCCAATACAAATTGATCCTTTAGCGATTGCCCCAGATTCAGACGGTAATCAAGGTTTTTATCCTTGGCAGCTTTATAAAGTGTCTCGTAAACTATGCGTGCGTTTTCTTCTATCGAATAGGGGATTTTATCCAGTTGAATTTTCCCGGCGTCAATCGTAGCATAATCGAGGATATCGTTGATGATAGAAAGCAAATGAGTTGAAGCACTTTGGATTATGCCCAGTTGTTTGCGGTGTTCCCCCGTTAACTCAGCAGAGTCCAATTGTTCCGCAAAGCCCAATATAGCGTTCAGAGGGGTCCGGATCTCATGGCTCATGTTTGAAAGAAAGTCTTCTTTTGCAAGGGCGAGTTTTTCTGCATTATTTCTGGCGATTTCCAATTCCTTTCTGTACCGCTGATTAGTGTTAATATCATGCAGCACGATTATTACCAGAATAATAAAAAGCATGGAAAAGATGCTGCCGATTATGGTGATTTGATCCGTAATCTTGCTGAAGAATGCTGATGCATTATTCGCCAAGGCCTTATCGAGTTGATCAAAATATCCTTGTATCCTGGTTGCCTGGTCCTGAATTTGAGAACCCAGAGCCTTATCTCGTCTCGTGAGCGTTAGTTCGATGAGTGCGAGTTCTCTGCCAATCGAATCCTGCCGGGTTTCAATTTCTGCGAGGGTGCGTTCAATTTCCAGGACAATATTTTCATTTATAAGTGTGTCACTGATTGTTGACAAGGTGTCTTTTTCAGCCAAAAGTGTATCAAGTTCTCGTGCCTTTTTTTCTACTTCCAGTTGATTCACGATTTGCTCATCGTCGGATTTTTTATTGGATTTGAATATCCTCCTGAAAAAGCCACGCTTAGCTTCAGGAATTGCATCGTGTGGATTTCCAATTTCATTTTCCTGAATTTCCTTTTCCAGTGTTTCCTCGGCTTGGTTTATTGCGTTCCTGAGCGAGTCAATCATAGCATTTCTTCTCTCAAGTGACTGAATTTGGGTTAATACTTCCTGATAAATATCTATTCTGTCTTGATTCTGGCTCAAACGGATTAACCGGTTCTGGATTCCAGTTTTCCTTTTTAAAAGCTGATCTACCGTATCGAGACATTGCATTACGAAGGATTCATTATTACTTTTTTCGTATAGGATTTGTACGAGGGAGTCTGCTTTTCCCAGGTTTCTATAATAGGGGGCCAGGTATTTGGTTTCCCTGGTTATGGTATAAATTCGGAGATTATTTTCTGCTTCCGATATCCGGAAAAGCAATGCTTCGATTTCCTCTTCTCTCGCATCCGGTTCTATCGCTTCTTCAATGGTAGACATCAGGCTGGAAAGACCATGATAAGAAACATAGCCAACAAAAATCACGGCGCTAATTGCAAGAACAAGTATTATGATGAGCTTAATTCTCAATCCAGTGGGGTTTTAAAAACACAAATGGAATTTACCGAATTATCCTTCATAATACATGAATTTTATGCTTTAATGACAAAAATTGTCAAAATGACAAAAATCCCTTTCTATATACTTAGTGAACATTTAGAGGATATGAAATAGTAAGTAAAACCTGAAAGGCGTTAGTCAGTAGATTTAAATAACCAATATTATCTCCCTTCTGGGTTTAGAGTAAATAATGACAACTAAGTGTAGAATTTTTCTACGCTTTTATATCATAAACTCAGGGAGAGAAAGGATTCATACCTATAGCAGGCAAGCGCGATTTAAAAGGAACAATAAGGTGAACCAACAGTAAGGGGGTAAAAAAAACTCCCGGAAATATATTTCCGGGAGTTATAATAGTTGATTTAAGAATTCGCCCTAGTTGAACCCGAATTTCTTGAGTCCGTCGTGGCTGATTTTTATAGCATCCAATGGCTTCAAATCATCAAAGGTTTGATCTTGTTCGACGATATAGTATTGCATGCCCGATACATCTTTTTTCTCAAGAAGCCTTTTAAAATCAATACTACCTGTACCAACAGGAGCAAATCTACCTTGCGCATCCATATCTTTTATATGCCAAATTTTAAATCGACCCGGATATTTTTCAAAGTAGGCCACAGGATCCACTCCTGCTTTTACAACCCAGTAGAGGTCCATTTGGAAATTGACATTTTCGGGATTCAAATTTTCAAGCATATAATCATAAGGAACAACGCCGTCAGCGTTCGCTTCAAATTCAAAATTATGATTATGATACAGAAATTCCAGGCCCGCTTCTGTGCATTTCTTCCCGAGTGCATTCAGCACCAGGACAAGCGAATCAATATTGGAAGACATGGCAAGGCTTCGCGCTTCCCTATTAAATTTGACAAGACCCATGGGGGGTACCGGCGCAACAAAATACTTAAATCCTGCAGCTTTTACATCTGCGATCAGTTTATCTGCATTGTCCAGTGTTACCATCCCCATATGAATGCTTAATGGAACCATCCCTAAGTCAGTTAGTTGCTTATTAAACTCATTAGGAGTCATCCCATAAAACTTACCGTCCCTATAGTCAACTGCTTCGATATACTTGTATCCAATTTCTGCTACTTTTTGGAGCGTTCCTTTAGGATCCTTACCCATTTCATTCCGCACAGTATAAAGCGTTGCTCCGCCAAACTTTTCCTGAGAAAAGCCATATAAACTCATGGAAGCTAAACAGGCGACCAAGAATAATTTCAAATAAAAATTCTTTTTCATAATAGTGTATTTAAATCAGATGATATAATTGTTAAAGTGTCCAGCCTTTGCGATACTCATAATGGAAGTAATTGTTGGCTTCTTCGCAATTGGTTATTTTCCTATTTTCTGCATCGTATTCCAGGGTCTTGTTGACCTGTTGCGCAGCTACAGCGATGTTTGTCAATAGCATTATCTCAGTCAACTTGGAGGCAATCTCAAAATCATTGGCTGCTTTACGCCCTTCTTTTATGGCTTCGATAAAATCCACATAGATATTGCTAGGTCGCTTGAGCCATTTTTCCGGAGCTTTAAAGTCAGGATTTCCTGGGATTAATTCTGGCATGGCTCCATGCGTACCATGCATAATCATCCCTTTATCACCGATGTAAAGCGCTTCCCTTAATGGGCGATCTGCTTCCAGTTCGGATGGTCGGAAAGGCTTGATCCCTCCATCACTCCACGTCACTTTTACCGGAGGCTTATTTCCCCTTGCCGGAAATTCATACATCACCTGTTCTGACTGAGGCAAATAATCATTGGTATATGGAGAGGTGGTAGCTTGTATTTTGGTCGGCATGCCCAGTTCAAGAGCCCAGATTGGCGCATCAAATGTATGAGCACCCATATCACCCATAGCACCGGTTCCGTAATCCCACAATCCTCGCCACGCGAAATGGGTGGTATCAGGATGATAAGGTTTTTCCGGTGCGGGTCCTAACCATAAATCATAATTCAGATTGGCTGGGACAGCCATACCCGCAGGTCGCTCCAATGGTCCTTGCGCCCAGACCGGCCTGTTTGACCACATATGAACTTCTGTTACATTACCGATTGCGCCAGACTGGATCCATTCTACTGTCGCCATGGTTCCTTCAACATTATGTCCTTGATTTCCCATTTGAGTAACCAGCCCTGTTTTCTTTGCTAATTCTTTCAGGAATCTGACTTCATGAATGGTTTTGGCCATGGGTTTTTCTACAAAAACATGCTTGCCAGCATTCATCGCATAGGCTGCAATCACTGCGTGGAGATGATCAGGTGTACCGATGACAACAGCATCCAACTCCTTTTCATTATCAATCATTTTGCGGAAGTCGTCGTATTTTTTTGCCTTGGGATACCCCGCGAAAATATGGCCTGCGTACTCTGAGTCTACGTCACATAAGGCATAGATATTGGCATGTTTAAAGGTTTTTGGCCCACCTGCATCTCCCATCTGGTTGGCATTATCACTGGCACTTCTTGTTGGTCTGGGCGGAGTTATTCCAGGATAGCGGTACCATTTCATCCCCGGGAGTCCCATGCTCCTTTTGATAGGGACATCAGGAGTAGCCATGTTCTGAATGTCACTTCCGCCCTGGTTCCCGAATCCGATCCCTGCTATATTGACCATGTCGCTTGGGGCTGTATATCCCGGTCCACCAAGTACGTGTCGACTCACGATCGTGAATCCAGCTGCTGCAAGAGCTGTTTTTCCTATAAAGTCTCTTCGGGAAAGGCTATTGGATTTTGTCTTTTTCGATTTATTTGATTTCATAATGTAAGGGTTTATGTTGATAATAATCCAAGGGCCATTTATGCTGATGCAAACATAGTTAAGCTCCCCATAGGCACTTTGAATGCTTTCACTGAATAAATATTATTCTTAAAAATAGAATTCCCAAACTTAATTGAGTATATTTTACTCAAATGCTAGTTTCGTACAAAATGCAATAATTGGAGAATGACAAAGTTCACCGAAGAAAACATTGATACTTGGGAAAATACCATCCGTATATCAATACCACAATTATCAATCAATACAGTCATATTCAGATTTCATAACATGAAACTGCAATATGTTGCGATGAAATTAGTCCATGGTAATTTGTGGTTTATTCCGGGAGGTTATGTGTGTCAGGATGAATGCGTGGCTGAAGCGGCCAGAAGAAATCTTTTTGAACAAACCCAAATCCATGATTTAGTATTAAATGAGTTTGGGACGTTTGGTGCCAGCGATCGTCGCATGAATGCCAAATCAGACGGTATTGAACAGTTGGAAATGCCAGAAGACGTTCTGGAATGGATAACGAATCGTTTTGTATCCATTGCTTATTACAGCGTCATTACCGATACCAATGCGCCAATTACAGCAAGTTCTTTGTATAGTGATGCCAAATGGTTGAATATCGAGGACAATTATCCATTGGCGATGGATCATTCTATGATCGTCGCAGAGGCAAGAAAGGCCCTTGCGAAAGATTTACTGAGTAAACCACTTTTATTAAGTTTCATGCCTGAAGAGTTCACCATCCCTGAATTGCAAAAGCTATATGAAGCTATATTAGGCAGGTCAATTGATCGGGGAAATTTTAGAAAAAGGATGTTAAAATCAGGTTTTCTGATTAAAACCGGTCTGGTAAAAGGTAATTCCAGACAACGCCCTCCAGAACTGTATCATTTGCATAAGGACAACTATATCAATTCGCTGACCGAGGACGTTAAGCTGGGATTTTGAGTACTTTTTAGAGTTGACCTCCCCCTGATGTTAAGCCTCAGTCATTTTCATTGATGGGAAAAGTCAATGTCATTTATAAAATGGAACCAAAAAGGGGGTTATTTTATTAGAATCAACAAAAGCATATACAAGAAATACTTACGAAAATAGGCGTTTCAATTTTATATGGGCTTTCCAATTTTTCTACTGCCAATTTATTACGGTCCCCATTGTTCCTGTATATTTGCGGAGCAATGACTTCTTTTTTAATAGTTTAAATGTTATCCATCTACTTTTTTAGACGGGGGTCAATTAGCGCAAAATTCAATTCCGCTTTTTATCAAGGTGATCAAAGGCTTGCTAAATTAAGCCAAGAACCATAAAAATTAGTGGGTGGTTAGAGCATCATCTACAGACACCACATTTAAAAACAATAAATTGAAATGATTTAGTGGCGAAAAATGAAGAAACTCACTCTAATAAACAAACTATGAAATGTCTCCTTATTGCTGCGTTTTTAACAGTTACAATTGTACACACTGGAAATTCCAAAGTCTGGACACTTTCTGATTCTAAACTCCAGGTGTATTTCGATGATCAAACAGCCCTGCTTTCAGTAACCGATAAGCGCTGCAACAAAGTTTGGGAACAATTACCGCTGAAAGATCAATTCATCGTGGAGAAAACCGATCAGAAGGGCAATTCCCTGAATGTTAGACTTTCAGGAAAGTATAATCTGGACGTGACTGTTGTTTTGACGGCAAATTCTTCATTGGAGGTTAGCCTGAACGCAGACGAGAAAATTAGCATTCAAAATTTTGCTTTTCCATCGGCCTTTAAAGCGCCCGATAAAAACCATTATGTGCTGCTAACTGATAGTGAAGGCTTATTGCTTTCGGTGGATGATACCGAATACCCGGTAGGAGAGAGCCAGCCATACTTTTGTGGTGGTGGCCTTGCCATGGCATGGATGGGTATGGTTGACAATCAGTTTAATACCGGCTACATGGCTATTTTGAACACGCCTTATGATGCAACCTTGCTCACCAAACGCGAAAACGGACTGGTTGCCTTTGAACCGTTATGGATGCCCTCGATGGAAAAGTTTGGCTACGAGCGCAAAGTAACCTACCATTTTTTCGACAAGGGTGGTTACGTGGCACAGGCAAAAACTTACCGCGATTATATCTGGAAAAAGAATCAGGTAATCACTTTAAAAGAGAAGCAAAAACGTTTTCCGTCAATGGATAAAATGATGGGAACGGTACACATCTATGTTTGGGATAAGGCACGTGACGTGGAGTTTGCACAAGAATTGAAATCGTCGGGTATCGACAAGGCGCTCATACTTTGGGATGCCAACCATACGCCATATCCTAAAATTGGTTACGATAATCGATTAAGAGAATTGGGTTACGCAACGGGAGGCTACGAGCTTTTTACTGATTTAAAAACGCGTGACACCGCTACCTACGAAGTGGATACAAAGGGCCCGATGCGCTTTGCGCACACGGTTTACCCCGGAAAATTCAATCAGTTGGCTGCCCGCAGAATCGATGGAAAGACCTATTTCAATCAGTTTGGACATACGACTTGTCCTGAAGCCATTCGTCCTGAAATATACAGGAAGGTGGAAGCCAAACTGAAAGAATTTCCACACGAGACATACTTTCTGGATGTTTATCAGGCCAATGGAATATTTGAATGTTACTCGCCTGAACACCAGTTGACGCGTGAGCAATTTGTCCGAGCGGTGGTGAAAAACCATCAGATCATGGAAGACCAATACAACCAATACATAGGTGGCGAATGGGGTGCCGAATATGTAAACGCCCATGTGGCTTATGTGCATGGGATGATGACATTACACCGTACCTGGTGGGGGACAGGCATCGATAAAAAGGGAACGATTTATTATACAGGCGACTGGAGAAGCAATCCGAGACCGACACAAATGGTTGGAACAAGAGTCGCCAACGATATGTACCTGAAATATTCCATCAACGAATATACCCGGATACCATTGTACGAATTGGTTTACCACGATGCAGTAGTTACCACGTGGCGATGGGAAGACGGCAATCATCATACACCCGAAATCTGGTGGAAAAAAGACCTTTTCAATATGCTTTACGGAACTGCACCCTTATGGAGCATCGACCGTGAGCGTTGGGATGAATATAAATACACTTTTATAGAAAGTTACCAAAAGGTATGTCCATGGTTACAGCAAATTGCCTATGATGAAATGGTTTCTCACCGCTTTGTCTCAGAGGACCGAAAAATTCAGGAGTCTGAATTCTCATCGGGTAAAAAAGTAGTCGTTAACTTTGGAACTGAAGATGCACTTTTTGAAGGTAAAATCTTAAAAGCAAAAGGCATTCTTTTCCTGTAGGAAATAATTGCCAGGTATCAGTAAAAATCCCTTGTTATCCTAAAACATCAAAAAATGATGAAAATAAGCATGCTGATGATTTTAAATCTTTTGGCAATCACAGGTTCTTCTGTTTTTGCCCAACGAACCACCGTGAAAGGAAGTTCAAATATTGCCCATCCCCAAGATAACAAAAACACCATCCACATTGGAGCACAAGTGTTTATTGAACCGGGACAAAGTGCCGAAGAAATCGATCTATGGTTCAGTACCCTAAAAGATTATAATTTCACAAGTTGCCGGATTAGAATGTTCGAGTCCTATATGAAGCAGGAAAATGGAACATGGGATTTTGGACTATTTGATATGGCTTTTCGATCGGCCGAAAAATATGGAATTAAGGTTTATGGCACCTTCTTCCCTTATACTGAAAAAACAGATATCGGCGGGTTTAAATTTCCGAGAGATGAAGCGCATCTTCAATCAATTGCCGAATACATAAAGCAATTAACGACCCACTTCGCTCAATTCAGCAGTCTGCATGGTTGGGTACTCATAAATGAGCCAGGAGTTGGCGGCACGGCACCGGATTCAGAATTTAAAACCAAAATATTGGAAGAATGGAAGTTGAGCAACCCACCAAAGGTGTACACGAAAAAGGGATTTCCAATATTGGTTGAATTAACTGAGCAGGCTTTTTTGCTTGACTACAATACCTGGTTTCTTAACTGGATTGCCGATGAAGTGCGAAAGTATGACACAACACATGAGCTCCATGTGAACAACCACGCTATTTTTCAGAATTGTGCGGAATATGACTTTAAAAAGTGGCGTGAATTCCTAACGAGTCTTGGCGGCTCGGCACATGCATCCTGGCATTTTGGCTATTTCAGTCGCGCTCAATATGCGGTAGCCATGTTAGCCAATAGTGAGATAATTCGTTCCGGAGCCGGAAATCTTCCCTGGATCATGACCGAACTGCAGGGTGGAAACAACACGTACAGCGGTTTAAATCCAATGTGCCCAACAAAAGAAGAGATCGCGCAGTGGTTGTGGGTTGTGACAGCTACTGAAGGTAAGGGTAGCATTTTCTGGTCACTTAATCCGCGTAGTTCAGGCATAGAAGCCGGTGAATGGGCATTACTGGATTTTCAAAATAAAGCTTCGGATAGAATGATTGCGGCAAGCGAGGTTGCTAAGACAATTCATCAAAATATGGAAATGATCGAAAACTTTAAAGTCATTGATTCCGATATCAATGTGCTTTATGTGCGTCAGTCATTGTGGGCAGAAAGCAAAATGGTTGGTCCTGGTTTTCAATCCTATGAAGCCAGATCAACAGGCGGGGTTATGAAATCAGCCCTTGGTTATTTTGAAGCAATAACTCAAATGGGGATTAACGCTAATTTCAAAGCATTTGAGGAATTTGATTTTACCAAGAACGATTATACGGGTTCTTCCATTATTCTGGCCCATCAGATATCTCTTCCCGATAGTTATGCCGTATTGTTGGAAGGTTTTGTAGAAAAGGGCGGCAAACTTATCGTGGATGGACTTACTGCTTTCTTTGATGATAATCTGCATAATACAATGAAAACGGGTTTTGCTTTTGAGAAACTTTTTGGCGGAAACATAAGTGAGTTTAAGGTGGTGGATAATATATTTCCTTTACAGTGGAGTGCTCTCCCGATCCCGGCGCACTTATGGCGTGGATATATTCATAACAATACCGGTGATATTGCGGCCACGCATGATGGAGCAGTAACTGCAATCAGAAAAGGGTTTGGTAGGGGAGAAGTTTTGTGGGTTCCCTCCTTGATTGGGCTTGGCAGCAGAATATCAGGTGATTATACAGGATTGATCAAATTTTTGGATTCAGAATTGAAAACCAGTTTTGTTAATGTTCCCGTTTGCTTTAAAAGTCCCCAGAAGGATATGCTGATGAGGACGTTGAAATCAGGCTCAGGTTACGTCACAGTAATAATTAATAAAAGTGACCAAACCATCAATGCAGAGCTTGATTTTAAAGTGACAACTTCTTCCACCAGGATTGTCTATGCAAACAAATCGGGTAAAGTTAAAGGCAACACTGTTACTATTTCTTCTGAAGAGACAATGGTTATTGAGTGGAAATAGTGGGAAATACTGCCCTGACTATCATAAAAGTAAGGAGAGAGAATTTCTTTGTAGATCGATTTTGTTTTTTTGGATGATTTAAATTCCATAAGCATATTCTTGTGGTATTGTTTTTCCAACAATTATTTGTAATCCTCATGGCTTGCTACAAGATCTCTGCAACATCTCTAAAATCTCCGGCTGATATGCCTTATTTATTAGTGGTTCACTAAGGCTTTTTCATTAATCAGTTGGTTCGTTGTCTTTCTCCAGGTTATATGAAAAGTGAACGACTTGCTCTTCATGTGATGGCTTAGTCAAGCGATAGAAGTCAATGGCATAACCGTCAACTTTGTCTGCCTGAACAAATACTTCTTTAAATCCTCGCTGTCTACAATACTCGATCGTGTACTTTATTAGGTTTTTCCCTACCCCTTTTCTTTGGTATTCTGTCAATACTGCGAGGTCGTATAGGTAAGCCAAGGGCTTTTCTGAATAATATTGATCCAGAATATAAATTGTCATTCCTGCGATAACCCTGTTTTCGGACTTAGCCACAACAGCAAAAAAATTGTCACTTTGCAAAAGGTTTAGCAGGTGTGCTTCGCTCGGTCGCTTAAGGTTTTCCATTTCAAAAACTTCTTCAAAAACCGCAATAAGTTCGAATAGTTCTGCAACTTCCGTTCTCTGTAATATTTTGATTTCTGTTTTCAAGTCTGAGTTCATTATGTTTGGTTCAGTGCGCTTTTTTACAATGACCGAAATTATATTTCCGCCATTGTTTTTACAGCAAGGAAGATAGTGAAAAGGGAGGTAAAAGGAATAACGGAAGCGTCAGGAAAGAGAAGATGGACAAAGGCGAATAAAGTTGCGATAGATGAAGCCGGAAAGGTTAGTGAGTGAAAAAAAGGACATTACTCTTCACTAGTCGCGCCGGCGGGAAAATCAACAGGTTTTCTCCAATTCAAATTCATCCACCTTCAATTCTAGACCAGAACATAGAAAAACTGGCAACATTTTTTTAAATTCAATACTTGTACGGACGGCCATGAATCTCCAACCCTCACTCGTCAGGTGTGTTCTCACCGCCATAGGGCTATTGATGTTTCTTGTGTCTTCACTTTCCTTATATTCCCAAACCCATGATCCCGATCGAGAAAGAGGCTCACTTTTTACCAGGTATTATTCAGCCAAGGAGTACGGCGCTTTTAGTCAAAATTGGGCTGTAATTCAAGACGAAAGAGGCGTGATGGTATTCGCCAATGGTGATGGAATACTAAAATATGACGGCGTTGCCTGGGAGTTTCACTCTTTGCCCAACCTGGGCGTGGTGCGATCACTGGCGAAGGATGAAAACGGTCGGGTTTATGTGGGTGCTTATAATGAATTAGGCTACCTGGATGCTGATTCGATCGGCAATTACAAGTACGTTTCCTTGTTGCCGCAACTAACAGAAGAGCAAAAGCAGTTCGGCAACATACACAAAACATATTCAGTAAATGGGTCGGTGATATTTCGTACTGAGGAAGGTCTTTTAATCTGGGATGATGAAAAAATTCTTCACGTGGAATGGCCTGAAAACGTGGAATATAAAATGCCATTTTTAGTAGAAGGTGTACTCTATGTTCACCTGACTGGAATTGGCCTTTGCGTTTTGAAAAACTATCAATTAGATCTGTTGAATGGCGGTGAATTTTTCAAGGATAAAAAAATAATGGAAGCGGCAGCTTTGAAAGGGGTGAATGCCCATTCTGACCAAATGCATTTACTAATATAAAAAATTATATTTTATACTTCACCCATCCATGCAAAAAACAAATTTGGCTCAAATCCGATACCTCCTGAGTCAATCGAATTTGATCATCCAAGAAATTATGTAATCACCTTGTTGGCATGTACGGCTCAGATTCGCACATTCGGTTACCATTTTTATTTTAGACCAAGGTAACCGAGTATATGTAAAAAATAGCAAGGTCTAAAAAGAAAAAACCCCTTAAAAATGAATTTTATGGGGTTTTGTTACTATTTGATTGCTTAAAAGCAGAGGGTGAGGAAC
>JBGSYX010000342.1:0-32493 GCA_041750735.1 Cyclobacteriaceae bacterium | reverse complement strand
ACGGATTAAGGCCTTTAGTAATGGTGGAGAGTTCATTTTCTGAATTACTCATGTTATCCATAACCTTGAAAACATCATAAGCCAGATCATACAATCGCATCCAAAAAGTCTTCTCGGAAGTTGGCCCGGTAAAATCATCATAAATTACGGGTTCATCTGAGCCGGCATTTATGTGGAAAAAATCGTAGCTTCTGGAATTTGATAGATAATCAAGAAGGTAATGTGATTTTTGAGGTTCGCGCAAGACCTTAAAAATGCGCGAATTCCAAGAGATACTATTATAGCCTTTGTTTATTGCCCTTTCGTGAAAGGTCTTAATTTCTTCGTTGAAGGTTGGTGATTGTAGCAAATCGTCGGACAACACAGGGACCAGCATGGTGTACGGCGTATAAATGGCCTTCACATCCAGTTGGTGAGCATTTATTTCATTGATCGAAACCTTTTCTCCTGACAAGCGGGTTAGTAATAATTCCAGAAACCGCCGGAAACTTGCCGTCCAATCCCTAGCGATGCCACTCTGTACATCACTATCGGACTTGACAATATATATATGTTGACCTATATTCATATGTTGTGAACTTCAATCATCTGTATTCTGCTGGCCAACCCGATATTTTTATATGTGACCGATAATGTAGATCGCTTGTCGATATGGGAGTTAGCCGGTTTAAAAGTAGATAAATAATGAATTAAACCAAAAAGGCCTATTTGTCTATGGTACAATATTTTATATAAAAACTTACACATAGTAGAAAATAGTTAATTCACTGTTATTTCGGATCTTGTATTCAATGATTCAAGTAATTTGATCGTGACATCATATTCGTTAGTGATCAACTCCAGAAATTTGTTTTTTTCGATTCGTAAAAGCACCGTATCTTCATCTACCACGAAGCTAACCGATTCATCGAGCAGATCAATATTAATCTGTTCTCCGAGAAATGCACCTCGTTCAAAACGGTCAATCACCACATTATCCTTGTCACGTACTTCTAGCAACCCGTGGTAAACTATATAGAAACAATCATTTTTCCATTCGGAAGGCTCTATTTCTGTATTTCCCTCCAAATAAACATCCTCCATGAAATCAACTATAGATGCCAGTACATAATTAGGCAACTTCAGGAGATGCGTTTCCTCTCTTAAGAAATTCACGATTTCAAACCGCATGTTGGGGCGGAGGGGTGATTCAAAATCTTTATGCTGACCTAAAATTATGTTTTGCAAATGATCTCTTTCCCTGGGTGTGAGACGTTCTATCTGATGCTTAAAAAAATCAGGATCTATTCTGTGCATCGACCAGGCACATGCTTCTTTCAGGAGTAGATCGGGATTGAAAAGATTAGCGATTAATTCCATATTGAAGTCGGTTTCACGCTTATTTTTCCCAATACCATACAGTACGAGCACTTTAGACCATCTGTTTACAGCGCTGAATTCTTTATTGATAATCATCCTCAATAACTCGCTTTCTGACATTTCGATGGCTGGGTATAGCATTTCGAGCCTTCGCACTTTGTCAATATCTGCAATGTCATCGAGCAATGGTATAATCTGTTGCTTCAGATCTTCAGCAAGAAAGACATCGAGCAATTCTACTCCATAGGCTACTCCATCGCGTGTACCGGAATCGATGTTTTCCTTAACTAGCTGTATGGATTTCTGATCATAAATCATGGAGAGGAGCATAAATAGGTGTGAATAGTAATGCTCATTTTCTTCCCTCAAGGATTGTATGATATTCGAATAATACTCCGAATCTTTATGGATGAGCGTATTTAATGCTCTAAGATTCCAAACCAATGTTGCTACATCTTCTTCTATAAATTGCTTGAGCCTCGGAATCTGAGCAGAATTTGCCTGGAACCCACTATGGCTCAGCGACAACAGAACCTGGGAGATGACTTTTTTATCGGGGTAATCAATATTGTTCCACAAAAATTCCCGAGCCTCAACCCCTCCTATCTTGCCGTAAATCCCTATGATTTCATTCTTAACGTCAACGTTTCTCTCCGAATTTTCAAAAAGCTTTTCAAGATTAGGAAAAGCGAGTTTGCCAAACATAACCAAGGCATCGATTGCGGCGTCCTTTAGTTTTGGTTTCTGGAGATTATCGCAGATGAATATTAACAACTCGGGCTTCTTCAGATCAGCTGCTGTCTTCATCGCCGCAGTGACAACACTTGCATCGTTGTCGTTAATCAGTTCAATGAGTGGGGCTGTACTTTCTGCAATTTCTGTGGCCCCTATAAGCTCTGCAGCTAGCTTCCGCTCTAGAGGATTCGCGGAATTGATCATTTCTGCAATTTCCTCCTCAAACGTGTATTTATCTTGTTCTTTCTTTTTCCTACTCTCCTTTTTCTGACTTTCTATTCGCTTTAGGCTTTCGACATGCAAAAAAGAAAAATCACCTTCAAGCGTTTGTAATACTTTGTTTGTTACATCAATGGAGTGGTCATTCTTGATGGTTTCTATTCGCTTTTTAAACAAATCCGGGGCTATCTTGGAAAGTGCCCGAAGTGCGAAAATCATGAGACTTGGATTTTGACCTTCAATTGAATCAAAAAGCCGGGCAAGCAACAGTGACTTGCCACGCTGTTCCACTTTGTCTGCTTCTTCTTTTTGTCGTTCCAGCTTAAGCCTCACATTCTCCCGGTACAAATTATATATTTTCACGATCATGTAGGACCATGCAATGATGATTGCTATCAATATCCACGTATAGTGGACAAGCTCGATAAAAGGCAAAAAGCCTACAAAAAAGATAAATCCGCCTGCAAGAGCGCGTGACAGTTCATTGATAGTTCCCTCTACTTTAATCTGCACATCGAAACGAATCCTGCTGTCGATGGGCATGAAAAATAGCTTGAAGACGGGATTTTCGGTCGATTCGCGCAGAGTGGTAACGAATAACTTGCTCAATGCAATGAATAAAAAGAACCAGATAAATTCCGCGCTGGAAACGTCAAATCCGAAGAGATAGGCACTGCCAAGCGCCATTATTGTAAAGAAAAAAAGAATCACCGGCAGCAGGAAGAGGGATGTCTTGATGCCATACATCGTTAAAATCCTCTCATTGGCCATTGTTTGCATGAGTAAGGTAAGAATCATGATGGACCCTTCGAATACACCAAGAAAACTCGCCAATTGTTTTTCCTCCGGATATTGCTGTTCTGTCACATTCATAAAGGAGAAATCAACAAAAACAAAGGCTGACATCGAGAGAAATAAAAACATGGACAGATAGATCACATATTTATCTCTGAAAATCCTCGTAAACTTGGTTTGCTCACGAATTTGCTTATCTTGTTTGGTGGTCGATTCCATGTGGAATTTTCTACTAATCGATCCAAAAAACAATATTGAAATCCCCAGACTCACGACGCCGACCAGAAGTATGTTGGTTATGTCGTTAACATAAGGCATTATAAATGGTATGGAGAAGGTAGTAATGATGATGGCGATGAGCTGGCCAGAATCAATCCCTCCGATGATCCTCTTTGTCTGTCGTGGATCGAACAATCGTAGAAAAATGCCCCAAAACCCAAGTACCAGTAGTGATGTAATTGGTCCGAGCATGACAAAAAGTATAAAAATCAACCACTTGGAATCGAAAAATGCGAAAAGTCCTTTGGCAGCTATTATAAAGACTAGAACAGTTATAATGTTAAAAACTATCAGCCTTGAAAACCTGGCCCTGTTCTGCATAATGCCATAAAGCCAGGTGGATACTATACCTAACAAACCAGAAATCAGGAAAGCTTCCTTGAGGTAGTGGCTTAGGTTGTTCAGGAAAAGTGTGGTTGCCACAATCTTGTACGCAGCCAAAAACACACCCATGAAAAACCCATAACCAAGCAAGTAGAGAACCGGCTTTTCTTCACCTTCAACTACATTGAGAATCCCTAATAGTGCCTTTATCATGCAGTAAATGAAAAATTCATGCTTTAACGCAATTTAATAATCTTCACGCCAATAAAATATGGAGCTATTGACCTATTCATGCCAATTCTACAATAAATTCTTGTGCTGTGAAAATGTCACCTATTTTGCCGGTAGATTTTTGAGGTAAGTTTCCAGGCTTCCGTTTATATCATTACTGTCTTGTTCGATAATATCGAAACCTCGCGCAATCATGGGACAATGGACGATTTTTTCCGATGGCATTATTACTGCCCTGGCTACAATCTCCTTTTCTCTTCCCATGCCAGGTGATTTCAATATATCCATAAGTTTCATATTAATCCAGTTTGTGGCAACTTTCTCCCCAAAGATAATTGCCACATCAAAAAGTTTCAGGCTATTGTTGTAATCCTGCCTGACTCGTATGATATCACCTTCCAGATTTGGGGATATTACGCTAAAACCCCTGCGTTTGATAAAATCAATATACTGTGTCGCCTGAACCTTATCAATAGGATCATAAACAAACAAAATCGACAGATTAGGGTCTCCCTTGATATAATGTACATCAGGTGCATAGGCCTTGGTAATTTCAATCTGCCTGACGAGGTATGCTTTGAAATCTTCATATGTAGTTCTCAGCAATTCAGCCTCTTCCATTTGTTGAACCCTAAGCAAATAGGCCGATAGCTTTTCATCTTCGAAAATAGTTTCTGAGACAGGCTTTGGATGCCAGGCAATAACGCGGAATGGCTCTTCCTCAACCCCCGCCATGAGCCTGCGGCCGACAGAGTGATTTACCGAAAGAACTAATTGTTCTTCTTCCATTCCCTTCTTATTCTTGCCGATAGAATAATCATGGTCCGATAAGATGTGAATGGCCAGGTTACAATACTCAAGAACGGATGTAAGGTTATCTGCCGATAGAGGTTCGGTCAGTTTGATGAACTCGCAATCATAATTTTTAAGTTCAGCAATAAGGTTTTCCTTATACTTCTCCATTTCCGGAGAAACATCCGCTAAAAACACTTTCTTACCTCTTTTTACTGACATAATACTTCAATCTATTGGGTCACAGCAAGGTGCCTTAACTATACTATCAGGTAGAAAAAAAGTGCTATAGCTTTTGTTGAATACTTAAACCTGGTTTTATCAATTTCAATAAGAAAATCTTAGTTTACCCGCCAGAATTAAATATCAATTATAAAAATATATATTTTCAGCATTCAACATGCTTTACCTTCTATTTTTTCACGATTTTTCCATTACTTCTTCATAAAACTCCCATTCCACCGGTTTCACTTTACATTTTAAGTACACCCGATTCATATAACCAATGTGATGTTGCAGATGCCTCAGTTGCTCTAAAATCACATCCATGTTCGTCCATTTGCCATATAATGAAGAAGGCAAGGTGAAGTCAGTTTCACCCATACCTTCTATAAAATTCATGGCCTTTTCCTTCACAAAATTCAGGTAAGATATCAATTCAGCCTGATCAATTACTCCGTCTGAGGGTTCGCCCAACACTGAATTGACACCTTCACCGAATTGAGGTGCGTTAAATGATTCCCTTGATCCGCTAAACCAATAGTCCAATCCATAGAGCACATGATAAAACTGCTGCCAAATAGGTGGCTCAATATTCTTCTGAGACCAAAGGGCCTTGGGGCAACTTTCTATTAGATTTCTGAGCATCCTGAAAGACGGCTCAAATTGGCGGGCGATTATTCTGCTCAATGAAAGATGATCAACATTCATATTTACTATTCTAAAAAAATTCTAAAAAATCATTGGGCTTCGATTTTAATACTCTTCGCTCTCATAGGAAACCAGACATTCATCTCCCCGACTCCTCTGTGCGACCAGGCATAGTAAGGAATAGCGATGGTATTGTGGCTTCTCGTTTTTATCTCCTCTCCTGTTTCATTTACTCTGAAAGCAGGCACTTTTGCTTTCAATGTGTTGAGCCCGCCCAATAGTTCGGGCCTCCACTGAACGGTGACAGGAGCAAACTCCGGCAAGAGCAGATTGAACACATGTCCCCTGTTGTCGATCCCTTCTGCACAATATACCAGGGGGCCACGCTCTAAGGCAAGCCGGCCATGGTTCTCTATAACTTTTGCATTGCTTATCACCAGGTTTATTTTCATCGGCAGGTTCAGGATGACTTCATCACCCTTTTGCCACTTGCGTACAATATTCAAATACCCGTCTTCCATGCTCAATGTCACGGCCGTACCATTTACACTTGCTGATATTTTCTTGTTCAGTGGGTCATAATAAGAGTATAAATCACCAGGAACTGGCTTGCCAACAGCCCAACCCGGAATCCTCAGTCGCAATTTAAATTCTGTGGGATCGGATGGTTCAATTTTAATTTTTACTGTCCCTTCCCATGGATAGGATGTCGTCTGGGTAAAATGGACTTTCGTTTCGCTAACTTCAAAATCAGCCTTACCGCCGATATACAAATTCACAAAAACCTCATCACCTCGTGTTGCATATATATATCCAGGTAAGGAGGGCAGAAAGCGGACAATATTAGAAGGACAACAAGAACAATCAAACCACTCCTTCCTAGTTTTAGCTCCCTGATTGAAGGCATAATTTCCATCACATGCCAGTGGGTTTGGATAAAAAAAGCTATCGCCTGAAATAGAGATACCCGAAAGAAAACCATTGTAAAGGGTTCGATCCAGAACATCAAAATATTTGCTTTCGCCTTTGAGTAGAAACATCCGGTGATTCCAAAGGCAGTTCGCTATGGCAGCGCAGGTTTCGTTATAGGCAGTAAGGTTGGGCAACTCATAGGCTTTTCCGAAGGCTTCTCCGTCATGCCTTGCTCCTACCCCACCTGTAATGTATAATTTTCGATACACGACATCTTCCCAAATCTTCTCGATAGCAGCGATATAGGCTTTGTCGCCTGTGATGGCTGCAATATCAGCCATTCCGGAATACATATAAATAGCCCTCACCGAATGACCGACCGCTTCATCCTGCTCGACAACTGGCAGGTGACTTTGAAAGTAGGAACTTTGTTGTTGAGGATATTTGGCATTTTCTACTTTTGTGCCCCTTGTATCGAGAAAATACTTGGCAGTTTCCAGATATTGTTTGTTGCCAGTGACACGAAATAGTTTTACCAGGCCGATTTCTATTTCCTGATGACCTGGTATTCCATATTGTTTGTCCGAACCGAAGGTGTTCACAATCAGGTTGGCATTCTTTATAGCCACATCCAAAAAACTGCGTTTTCCGGTAGCTAAATAATGCGCTACTGCCGCTTCATACATATGGCCAACATTGTACAATTCATGGCTTTGATCCATAAATGACCAGCGATCCGGGCCGGCATCACGGGCCGGTTGTTGTGGATTGATAGTGCGGTTAGTATATAAATATCCATCATCCTCCTGCGCTCCGGCAATTTTTACTATCAGATCATCCAGGTAAGAGTCGAGTGCCGTATCAGGATGAATTGCCAGCGAATAAGCTGCGCCTTCCATGATTTTAAATACATCCGAATCATCGAACCGAATGCCTTTAAATACCCCTTGTTTCATGCCGGCTGCAACCTCAAAATTCTGAATTCGACCCGTTTCTTCACACTTTTTAAAATCATAGGGAATAGTGACTGTTCGGTTAGTTTCCAGACGTGGTTTCCAAAAATCATCTGTAATAGATACACTGGTAAATGGAACTGGTGCTATTGGATAGTCGCTGGCATACTGTGCGGTTGTTGATATTGAAAGAAATCCAAAGATGGTCGTCAAAAAAAAACTCCTGATCATTGTCGGCTTATTTGTAAAAAACCTAAGATAATAATCAGAACCGATGTAAACCAATATTTTTCGACTCAAAACAACTATTTCCACGAATCAAGCCTTTGAGTAATTGTTTGATTTTCTGTCTCTCCGATATCTGTTCCCAAAACTACGGAAATACCCACCTGACTCAGATTTTCACCTTCGTTCAGGCGTAAAAATAAAAGCATATAACCCTCACTTGCCGTTGCTTCTGTTTCGAATTGAACTTTTGCATCAGAAACGGCAACTAAATAAAGGTGCTTACCATTTTTAGTCAGGTCAGCTTTGTTACCATCTAAAGAAACAGTGGCATCAGTGACCACAGCCCATCGCACCTTTTGCGGGCTATCGTCGAATGTTATTTCGTCACGCACCAAAATTCTTTGGTCATTGAGCAACTTAAAACCGCGGAGAACTTTAGCTGCCTCCGGATACACCGGCGACAAATCATAAATACCAAACGGTTGTTGTGCATTCCCGTCCGATCTGGAAAGCCGACATTCACCTTCAGGATTCTGCTTGGTTTCAGCAATTACCAGGCAGCTATGATTTGCGTTGGTGTTTGCGGGGTTTTCCCAGGCAACTTCATCTGTTATATTTTTCTGATTTTCAACAGGCGGATCTGATACCCATCGTTCTCCAAAAGCATCCACTACAAAAGTTCCGGCATCGAGTTGTTGATTCCCCAGGTTTCTGGAGCCTCCCTTTGCTGCCAGATACAGATTTTCATTATTTACGCCATTGCCGCTAAATACCATCATGTCGATGGCGCCCTCCATAATTTTGAGCCTAGGGTTTGAACCTTCATCCTCACCGTTATTTATCAACCAAGGCAATGAAAGATAAAATAAGGCATCCCTCTTGTATTGGACGGCACCTGATAATTGCTTCTCAATCTGAGTTCTGAATAATTTATTAGGCTCATTCTTATCGTAAATATTGGAATACCAGGCTAAAGCCGGGGCAATAGTTATCTGCCTGGCTACGTCTAGGCCGAAATTGAATATCTGTCCGGAAGGGCCCGTCATTTTTATGTACCAAAGTGCAGCATTATCCATTCCGGGTCTGGAAGAAAGACCGAAATCATGTCCTAGTGAACTTGTCATGGCTGACATAGCCATAGCCAGGTAATTGTTGGCCAAAACCCATGAGGCAGGTCCCGGAGACCATACGCCATCCGGTTCATTCAATTCAATCGTCGGTAAAAGATTGCGGACGGCATGGTAAAGGACCTGGTTTTTTATATCAGGGAAATCGTCCCCTACCGCTAAGGCGCCTAGTATCAGGCCGGAGGCACAGATATGGTTCCAGTGATTATTCATTCTAAACCAAACAAGTGATTTCCCATCTGGATTTTTATAAACATCCAAACCCGGATTAAGGCCAAATTCCAGTATTCTGTTCCTGACTGTCTCGTTTTGACGCAAATCCAAACGATAAAAATTCCAGTCATAACCTATCGCCATAGCCGCCGTCATTGTCGCTGCGTCTACGAAATACTGTGGATTCCAGTCGGGAAATGCACATGCGTCCATCATCTGGTCTATGGCCTTTTCAGAATATTTTTCTTCTTCGAAAATGCGGTACGCCAAGGAGAGTGTTAGGATTCTTTTCAGATACTCTTCCGATAATTCAATGATCGAGTTATTCTTGTCGCGGGAATACTTCAGGTCTTTGGCGGTAAGAAGTTTGTCTGCGTCCTTTTTCAGTTCGGCCTTCAATTTAGCGGCCAGCGGATCTTCAAGCATGACAAAACGAAGCGCCAACTCATCATATCTGGACATGATTATACGCGGATGGCCCGTGATGTATTCGTAAGGGTTTTGTTGGGCAGAGGAGTAGCTACTCAGGACGATTAAGAAAGCACTAAAAATCCACAGAGCCAGATTACTGAACAAGTGTGATTTGGGTAGCCAAAATATCCGGGCAGGATCTATCGGAAACAGTTTGCCGCATTTTACCTTTATGGATAGACCACGGACACGCGGGTATATAATGCGCCCTAATCCGGATTTACTTCCGCAAAACAACTTTACAGTGTTGTGGAACATTGTAGTTTAATGTTATAAACTTTTCAGGCTGTGTGAGGACGATACCACCGGATAAAAAAAGATCCGGTGCAAATTTTTATTAATTGTAATAAAAATCTGAGCGCAATGTAGCAAAAAATCCATTAGAACCTCACTTTCAGTGTTCTAATTCTCCAAATCCATAAAATTCGGCCCGAGCAAATCAGTATGTTTATGGATTTTTGACCGATTTTAATCCAACCTATAACGCAGTATATTTACTTAAGCAAAACTGAGTGGCGCAAAGTTGATCCTTGGATGGTTTTACCTTTTTTTAAACGAGATATATAACTACTTTTGCCCCTCAACCTTAATGTCAAAAAGCGTCGTGGAAAATTTTTTTCATCTGCATCTTCACAACCATTGTTCTTAACTTGGAACTATGGTTTTTCTATGCTTTAACCACGATAAACTCGTTACCTCATGACAAACAATATAATATTACGACTGGCGATACAACGCAAAGGCCGCTTGAGTGAAGATTCGCTCAGCCTTATAAAAGAATGCGGAATCAATTTCAGCAGCGACACCAGCAAGCTGAAATCCGAAGCTCGCAATTTTCCGATTGAGTTCCTCTTCCTGCGCGATGACGATATACCGGATTATGTGGCCGACGGCGTTGCGGATATCGGTATTGTAGGGGAAAATGTCGCCATAGAAAAAGGGAAAAATATCGATCATGTAAAAAAACTCGGTTTTTCCAAATGCAGACTAAGTCTTGCGGTACCCAAAGAAATCAATTATGGGGGGCTTGGCTTTTTTAATAATGCAAGCATCGCCACATCATACCCAAACATTCTACGTAATTATCTAAAAGAGAATAATATCCAGGCCGAAATCCACGAGATTTCGGGATCAGTGGAAATTGCTCCAGGTATTGGTCTGGCTGCGGGGATTTGTGACATCGTGAGTTCCGGTAGTACACTGCTCAGCAACGGCCTGAAGGAAGTAGAAACCGTAATGCATTCAGAAGCACTTATTATAGGGAATCAGAGCCTGTCAACAGAAAAAAAGGAATTACTCCGAAAGCTCATATTTCGCATAGAATCTGTTCAAAAAGGGAAAAACAGCAAATACATACTGCTGAATGCCCCAAACAGCCGACTTGAAGAAATTGTGAGGCTTTTACCAGGGATGCGTAGTCCTACAGTCGTGCCATTGGCTAAAAAAGACTGGAGTTCGGTGCATTCAGTACTTAACGAAGACGAGTTCTGGGAAGTCATCGAAAAATTAAGAGCTGCCGGAGCTGAGGGTATTCTTGTGGTGCCGATTGAAAAAATGATCGTCTGACTCCTTCCCATGGCATTATACTTTACATAGAAATAACCGAGATCATCATATTGAGTTTTAAGTCTGCCTTTTAGTAGGTCACAGAAACTCCGGAATAAAAGTTAGTTGCTCAATTTAAAAATCAGGAAATCAAACAAAACCATCGGATGAATATATTAAAAGATCCATCTGCCGAATTGTTGGAAGGCGCTTTAAGGCGGCCAACGGTGAAGTTGAAGAGCATAAAGAAGACCGTGAAGCCCATTTTGAAAACGGTGAAAGAGAAAGGCGACCGTGCGCTTTACAAATATAACCTCGAATACGATCATGTGCAGTTGAACCACCTTATCGTAACCAAAAAGGAAATTGAAGCTGCCCGCTATCATGTCAGCGATGCGCTGAAACATGCCATCGATACCTCCAGTAAAAATATTACCAAATTCCATGAAGCCCAGCGAACTCCGGAACTGGTTGTTAAGATTATGCCGGGGGTTGTTTGCCGAAGGAAGAGCATTCCCATTGAACGTATCGGTTTGTATATTCCCGGTGGGACAGCTCCTCTATTCAGCACAGTGCTGATGCTCGCCATCCCAGCAAAAATTGCCGGCTGCAAGGAACTTGTACTTTGTACTCCACCCAACAAAAACGGAAAGATACACGCAGCGATATTATATGCCGCCCATATTTCTGGGGTGAAAACGGTAGTAAAAGTGGGAGGCGCACAAGCCATCGCAGCTATGGCCTTTGGCACCGAAAGCGTTCCTAAGGTTTATAAAATATTTGGCCCTGGCAACCAGTACGTCACTGCCGCCAAGCAACTTGTGTCTGAAAAGGGTGTCGCCATAGATCTGCCTGCCGGGCCATCTGAAGTAGCCGTATTGGCAGATGAAACTGCAGACCCGGAATTTGTTGCACTCGACCTTTTGTCTCAGGCAGAACATGGTTCTGACAGCCAGGTAATTCTTATCACCACCAGAAGTTCGATAGCTGAAGAAGTAAACCATTTTCTGGAGGTACATCTAAAAGAACTTCCCCGAAGAAAACTGGCAGAAAAAGCGCTGGAACAGAGCAAGGCCATCGTCGTACCTACCATAGACAAAGCAGTGAAAATTATAAACACCTATGCACCGGAGCACCTGATCCTCTCTGTAAAGGATCCGGAAAAAATTGCAGAAAAAATCATAAATGCGGGCTCGGTTTTCCTGGGAAACTACTCCCCGGAATCAGCCGGTGATTATGCATCGGGCACGAATCACACATTGCCAACAAACCAGGCAGCGCTCGCCCATGGCGGTGTATCGCTGGACAGTTTTGTCAAAAAAATCACTTATCAGAATATTACTAAAAAAGGCCTCAAAGCGCTCGGTCCTATTGTTGAAATTATGGCTGAAGCGGAAGGACTTACCGCACATAAACTTGCTGTATCGGTCCGATTGAAAAGTTCGAAAAAATAATATGGATATCAATAAATTAGTTCGACCACACCTTTTACATCTTAAGCCCTATTCGTCGGCCCGTGATGAATTTAAGGGTGAAGCAGAAGTTTACCTGGATGCCAATGAAAATTCCTATGGATCCACTTCGGAGAACCGGTTCAGGAGGTACCCAGATCCGTATCAATTGGCTTTAAAATCAAAAATCAGCCACATCAAGGGTATAGGGCAGGATCATATTTTCCTTGGCAATGGCAGTGACGAACCGATCGATTTGCTCATCCGTGCCTTCTGCAATCCCGCCAAAGACAGTGTGATCATAACACCACCAACTTATGGGATGTACGAAGTCAGCGCTTCGATTAATGATGTGAAAGTAGTAAAAGTGCCCCTGAAGAAAGACTATGCACTTGACCTGAAAAGTGTACTATATGCCATTGAACCAGGTGTTAAAATTGTATTTCTCTGTTCACCTAATAACCCGACCGGCAACAGCATCGACAAAGAAGAAATTATTAAAATAGTAAAAAAAGTCCAGGGACTTGTTGTGGTCGACGAGGCTTATATCGATTTTTCCGCAAAGACCAGCCTTATTCCTGAAATCAGGAATCACAACAATCTGGTGATACTTCAAACACTTAGTAAGGCATGGGGATTAGCGGCTTTGCGCATGGGAATGCTATTTGCTGATCCCGAAATTGTCGGATTACTCACCCGAATAAAACCCCCGTACAATATCAGCGGACCTGCACAGGAACTCGCGCTGCAAGCCCTTGAAAATATGGATCATATGAAGTACATGCTCCATGAAATTATAAACCAAAAAGAGCACCTGAAATCCATGTTGCTCACTGTCGACAGCGTTCAGGAAGTTAATCCAAGTGATGCCAATTTTCTCCTGGTCAAAATGAATAATGCACATAACGTATATACCAGGCTAATTGAAAGAAAAATCATCGTTCGCGACCGGTCCAATGTAGAGCTATGCGAAAACAGCCTTCGAATCACCGTAGGAACTGCTGAAGAAAACGAACGACTTGTGAATGAACTAAGGCAAATAAACTCATGAAGAAAGTTCTGTTTATCGATCGCGATGGCACCATCATCGTGGAGCCACCCACCGACTTCCAGGTTGACTCACTGGAAAAACTGGAGTTTGTTCCGGGAGCTATTACCTACCTAAGAAAAATTAAAACAGAACTCGACTTCGTGCTTGTCATGGTGACCAACCAGGATGGGTTGGGGACAGCGTCTTTTCCGGAAGAAACATTTTGGCCGGCACAAAATAAGATGCTCAGAACCCTGGAAGGTGAGGGTGTGACGTTCGATGAAATTCATATTGACAAATCATTTGATCACGAAGACCTGCCGACCAGAAAACCGCGCACCGGCATGCTCAACCATTTCATGAACGGCAGCTATGACCTCAAAAACTCCTGGGTCATCGGCGACAGAACCACCGATATTGAATTAGCAGTAAATCTTGGATGCAAAAGTTTATTCATTAGTGAGACCCCATCGGACCGTGCTGACGTCAATGTCACTTCGTGGGAAGCCGTTTATCACTTCCTGAGATCTGAAAGCCGCAGGGCGAGTATTGTGCGAAATACCCATGAAACAAAAATCCGTATCGAATTGAACCTGGCCGGTGCAGGAAAAACGGAAGTTAACACAGGTCTGGGATTTTTCGATCATATGCTGAGCCAAATAAGCCGCCATGCCAATGTTGATCTAACAGTTCTGGTGAACGGCGATCTTCACGTCGATGAACATCATACCATCGAGGATACAGCCATTGCTCTTGGTGAAGCGTTTCTAAAGGCGCTTGGAAATAAAAAGGGTATAAACCGTTATGGATTTTTATTGCCCATGGACGATGCTCTGGCACAGGTTGCTATCGATTTTGGCGGACGAGCATGGCTGGTGTGGCAAGCGGAATTTAAACGGGAAAAAGTCGGTGATATGCCTACCGAGATGTTCTATCATTTCTTCAAATCGTTCACTGATGCAGCTAAATGCAATTTGAATATCAGCATCACGGGCGACAATGAGCATCATAAAATCGAAGCGATTTTCAAAGCGTTTGCAAAAAGTATAAAGATGGCCATCCGTCAAAATCCGGAGGAGCTCGGTCAGTTGCCAAGCACGAAAGGCGTGCTTTGAGCAAGTTCATAATTATAAACCGGTAAAAATACATATGTTGTTCAATAAGATCCAGACTCTGACATGGAAAGATTTAGCTTTGAAAGCAACTTGCACTTTTACATCGAATTAGGACTTAGCGCTTTTCTTTTGCTGGTATTTTTTATCACAAAAAAGATAGTCTCCCGGCTCATAAAACGTCACGCGCATCAACATCCTGAAAATAAAGCACGGGTAAAATATGTGATCAAACTCGCCAATTTTGGCCTGATCATCCTATTTATGACTATCCTGGCGCTAATTTGGGAAATCTCCTTCAAGGGGTTATCGATTTACTTCGCCTCGTTCTTTACTGTGGCTGGTGTCGCGTTTTTTGCTTCCTGGTCCATACTCAGCAACGTTACCGCTTACGCAATTATTTTCTTTAATTTTCCATTTAAGATAGGTTCCAGAATCAGGATAATCGACGGGGATGACTCCGTTGAAGGCAAGATTGACGATATCACATTATTCTTTTTAAAAATAAAACTCCCTACGGGTGAGGTAATCACTTACCCGAATAATGTCGCCATACAGAAGCCTATTAAGGAATTAAAGGATTTTGAATAACCGATGCCACCCGTCAAATAATTGCCTGATTTTCTCCTGTCTCAGAAGTTAAATACTATTTTTGCAGCATGTCAGAACAAATTCTAATCATTGATTTTGGATCGCAATATACCCAGCTTATTGCTCGCAGGGTCCGCGAACTTAACGTCTATTGCGAAATTCACCCATACAACCACCTGCCCGGCCACATGGAAAACCTGATGGGAGTCATCCTCTCGGGGAGTCCCTGTTCAGTAAGGGAAAATGACGCTCCCGACGTAGATTTGACTCCTTATCGGGGCCGGGTACCTGTTCTTGGCATCTGTTACGGTGCTCAATTGATGGCATTTAAGAACAATGGTGAAGTGCTGCCATCCAAAATAAGGGAATATGGAAGAGCCCGCCTTGCCAAGATTGACCAGCACTATGACCTGCTGAAAGAAATGACCCTCGGCACGCAGGTGTGGATGTCACACGGCGATACTATATCTGCCTTGCCCTCGAATTTTATTAACCTGGCCAGCACGGAAGATGTATCTAATGCCGCCTTCAAAATCGATGACGAAAATACGTACGGAATCCAGTTCCACCCCGAAGTGACGCATACCGAAGAAGGGAAAACACTCCTTCGTAACTTTGTAGTGCATATCTGTGGTTGTGCGCAGGATTGGACCCCCGACATTTTTGTCGAAAGCACCGTGGCTAATCTGAAAACGACCCTTGGCGACGACAAAGTAGTATTAGGATTGTCGGGAGGTGTAGATAGCTCTGTTGCCGCAATGTTAATTCATGCAGCTATTGGCAAAAACTTGTACTGCATATTTGTGGACAATGGCCTGCTTCGGAAAAATGAATTTGAGAGCGTATTGCACTCCTATAAGGACATGGGATTGAATGTAAAGGGTGTCGATGCCAAAAAAGCATTTTACGATGCTCTATTGGGCCTTTCAGATCCTGAGGATAAACGAAAGGCCATTGGAAAAACCTTTATCGACATTTTTGACCAGGAAGCGCATAAAATCCAGGACGTCCGTTGGCTGGCACAGGGAACCATTTATCCCGATGTCATCGAATCCGTTTCTGTGAAAGGTCCCTCGGCAACCATCAAGTCGCATCATAATGTCGGCGGCTTACCGGCAAAGATGAACCTGAAAGTGGTGGAGCCACTCAACACACTCTTTAAGGATGAGGTGCGCAATGTAGGCCGGACACTTCATATTCCAGCCAATATATTAAACCGCCATCCATTTCCCGGACCAGGACTGGGTATACGGATACTCGGTGAAGTAACCGCTGAAAAAGTACGCGTTCTCCAGGAAGTTGACTTTATTTTCATCAATGGGTTGAAGGAAAAAGGACTATATGACAGTGTCTGGCAGGCGCTTTCAGTACTCCTTCCGATACAATCGGTTGGTGTGATGGGTGACGAGCGGACCTACGAGAACGTAATAGCCCTCCGCGCCGTGACCAGCGTTGACGGGATGACTGCAGACTGGAGCAAACTGCCCTATGAATTTCTTGCAGATATTTCGAATAAGATAATCAATAAGGTAAAAGAGGTGAATCGCGTGGTTTATGACATTAGTTCGAAGCCGCCCGCCACCATCGAATGGGAATAACAGATGACCAAATTAAAAACATAAGACCTGCGTCTTTTGGTCTTGTAAATCAAAACATGATGACAAGAAATAGTTTTATTTTCCTCATTGTTCTATGGCTAAGTTCTTTTTCTCCGGGAATAGCGCAGAACACCAATACCTTCAAGTCCTATTTCGACAACGGTAAGGAATTGCTTAGTATTGGCAAAAACGCTCTTGCCATGCAGGCATTTAAGCCGGTAATAAGCACTGAAAATCCATACCGGGAAACTGCCGCCTATCTTTACGGAATAGCCGCGTATCGTGAAAAACAAAATTTTATAGCCAGAGATATGTTTCTACAGGTAGTTAATATTAACCCAACCTGGAAACAAATCGATGAAGTGAATCTATGGCTGTCGCATCTGTACCTATTGGACGGCGATTATAAAAAAGCCATGGAATTTGCATCAAAAATTCAGGATGGCGCCATTACCAAAAATGCTATCGAACTCAAGCGGCAGTACCTCGAGAAATTGAGCATTGAAAAACTCAACAATATGCTGAGCGATTATCCTTCCGACACCCAGGTAGCCCAGGCCTTGTGCGACAAGATTATCCAAATGCCATTCAATCTCCAGGACCGGGAACTTCTCGAAAACCTTGTTTCTGTTTTTGAATTGGATAAGACTAAATACCGCGTGGATGACCAGCTGAAAACCGTGAAAAAGGATCGCTACCACGTTGCGGTGATGCTTCCTTTTATGCTCGAAGACCTCAAAATAAATCCAAGGCGCGTTTCCAACGAATTTGTCCTGGAACTTTATGAAGGTTTGCTCCTTGGCGTTTCCAATCTGAAAAGTCAGGGTATAGATGTAAAACTACACCTCTACGATACGCGCAGGGACAGCAGCTATACGGCAAACCTTGTGCAAATGGAAGAACTAAAACATATGGACCTGATCATCGGGCCTCTATATCCGGGACCAGTGGCGGTCGTTTCAGACTTTGCATTTCAAAACAGGATCAATATGTTGAATCCCTTGTCCTCCAATTCTAAGATTGTCGCCAATAATTCGTTTGCCTTTCTTTTCAATCCAAGTGATGAAATGGCAGCCAAAAAACTTGCCGACTATGCCTCCAATGCCATATTCAACAAAAATGTCATTATTTTTCATGGACTCACTGACCGAGATTCCGCTGCCGCGATTGCCTACAAAACCGAAATAGAGAGTCTTGGATTTACGGTGAATTATATGGAAGGGATTGACAAAGACAATGGCAAAAAGGTTTTAGACATCCTAACGAATACACGCACTATCGAGATCGAAGAGTCTGATGGCGATCAGCCTGTGAAACAATCCAATCTCCAGGGTAATCTCCGTATTGGAGAAATGAGCTTTCTTACTATCAAGCCCGACAGCATCGGCCATATCTTTATCGCATCCAATGAACCTTCCATAATTGCTAACGCGCTTACGGGGATGGCTACCAGAGGCGATACCATCAGAATTGTAGGTACAGAAAAATGGCTTGACCACCGTGTTATATCGCTAGAGGGATTGGATCGCCAACGAGCCATACTCTCCGCACCAACCTTTTTTTACAAAGACCATCCTAAGTATGAGAGTCTGATAACCGCTAGCAAAGAAATCTTTAAGACATACCCCACAAAAAATTTCTTCATTGGCTATGAATTGATGATGACTACCGGAAAACTCTTAAAAAAACACGGTACTCTTTTCCAATACGATCCTACGTACAAGCAAATGATTCCTGGTGAAATATCAGGTGGTGTGCTCTATGGAGAAGAAAATTGTAATGAAGTAGTACCTGTGGCAACATTTACAATAGGCGACATAATACTCCAAAAAACCAGATAGCCAAAGCATGATAACCACTACAAAAAGCAAGGCAATATTTTCCAAAGCGTTGGAATCGATCCCTGGCGGTGTCAACTCACCTGTCCGGGCATTTAAAGCTGTTGGCGGAAATCCTCTTTTCATAGATTACGCCAAAGGACCATACCTTTACGATGTGGATGGAAATCGGTTTATTGACCTCATCAACTCCTGGGGACCGATGATACTTGGTCATGCCAACGAACTCATTGAAAAAGCCGTAGTCGAAGCCATAGGTAAATCTCCTTCTTTTGGCGCGCCCTCCGAAATGGAGGTGAAAATGGCGGAACTTATCGTGGAAATGGTACCCTCGGTAGACATGGTGCGGATGGTAAACTCCGGAACCGAAGCCACTATGTCAGCCGTACGCCTGGCTCGCGGTTATACAGGCCGTAGCAAAATCATTAAATTCGAGGGATGCTATCACGGTCATGGCGATTCGTTCCTTATTGCAGCCGGAAGTGGCGCGGCTACAATGGGTGTTCCGGATAGCCCGGGAATTACCGCCGGAACAGCCTTGGATACGCTCACAGCACCCTATAATGATTTAGTAGCTGTGAAACAATTGATCGATGAAAATCAGGGCCAAATTGCTGCTATTATCATTGAACCGGTTGTCGGAAATATGGGTTGTGTGCTACCGGAAGCTGGGTTTTTAAAGGCTTTGCGCGACATCTGTACGAGGAACGGTATCGTCTATATTTTCGACGAAGTGATGACAGGGTTTCGCCTGGCTCCGGGAGGTGCACAGCAGTTGTTTGGCATCCTGCCCGACCTGACGACGATGGGGAAAATCATCGGTGGCGGACTACCCGTTGGCGCGTATGGCGGCAAAAAAGAAATTATGAAACACGTGGCACCGGCAGGACCCGTTTACCAGGCCGGCACGCTGAGCGGAAATCCGATTGCCATGAGCGCCGGCTATGCTATGCTCACGTATCTGAAAAATAATCCACAGGTATACAATCAACTCGAAATGACGACTGCATCCATAGCAACCGGATTTCAAAGGAATCATGAGAAACATGGCAGGAATTTTACCATAAACCGCATTGGTTCTATGATTAGCCTGTTTTTCACTGAAAAGCCAGTAACCGATTTCGCATCAGCAAAGACCTCTGATACCGCTCTTTTTGCACGATATTTCAATGCAATGCTGGAGAATGGAGTATATATAGCGCCTTCCCAGTTTGAATCACTATTTATCTCGCAGGCTATCAGTCCGGTTATCGCCCAAGAGATTGTGAGCGCTCATGACAAGGCTTTGTATAGCATATTGTAGATCATTTTACAACACCCTTATTTTCAACCGATAAACAGTTTGACTTTAAAGCGATACTTGGATTTTTTGTGGTATTCCCAGGCATATTAATTCATTCAAATCTTTTTGAAATACATATTCTTCACGAAAACTTACATCCCTCGATTTATACGATCTCTGACCTCGTTTCATTCGTTCGGATTAATAAATATATTTGTTAAGGTCAAGCGGCCGTATGTCGTAAATAAAGTTTAAAAGCTGTGAAAAGAGTTCTTCCTGCACTTATATGTCTTTTGGGATTCCTTTATTCAGGTGTTGTCATAGCTCAAAGTGAAAACCTCAATGAAGATGCGAAAACCCTCACTTTCGAGGAGTTGTACGATACGCCTTACGATATTAACAAACTCTTTATACACATTATACCGATGTATGGCGAGTATTTCGCGACGAATACAACCATCGGATGGGGTGTAAAAGCACATTATTACCATAAGAATATCGCTGATTTCGAAGCTACATTCCGCGGTCCATATAGTAAGAACTTTGACCTCACCAAAGACGCATCTCTTAAAAACAGTACAGTGGATAATGCCGCCAAACCATTTGCCTACTATGAACTTATTGGCACCTATCACATAAAGGATGCGGAGCAGGATACAGAGACAAAATTTATTTTATATTCAAATAGGTACAAGGGCGATAAATGGGCTGCAACAGTACCCCTTCATACCATTATTCCTACCAAAGTCAGAAAAATTTATGGCGCCCGCTTCGGTGGCATGGCCTATAATACCGCTGTTTACTATAACAAAATCATGGATGAGCAGGGAACTACCATGTATTCTGACGAAGGTCTGGAACTTGATCCTAATGAATCGGTTTATGGCAATATGTCAGCTATGGGGTTCTATTTGGGTGGCTCTTTGGCACTAATCAAGAATGTAGCTGTTCAGCCCGACAAGATTTATGGCACACTGGTGAATGACCTGATTTTCACGACATTTTTTGATATCAGCTTCGCACCTTCAGTGAATGTGGACGATATTTACAATGATGGTATCCGTTTTTCATCCGAACCCATCAAGACGAGTGTCCTAGGTTTCCGGGCCGGATTCGAAGGTAAATTTAATCGTAAATTTGCGTGGTCCTACGGTGGAGAATTTGGCATCAGGCCAGGATTGGCGCAAAGCGGATTTTATGTTCTGGGCCGTGTTTCATTCCCAGTCTTCGGCACCGAGCTTCGATACCAGGTCGAAAGCTTTGGCAAATAAGTCAAAGTGCCATATAAACGATACAAACAGAAGATGGAACAGGCAAATAGGCTGATGTGTCCGTGAGCATTCCATCCTTTTCGATCCTAAAAATATTCACTTCATTACTATCCCTGTTTCCCACGAGCATAAAAGTCCCTTTTGGCTCAGGGAGAAAGGTCTGCGGCCGCTCGCCAATAGTAGCCATGTGGCCTATGATTTTCATTTTACCATTGCCAGCAGATTTATACATCGACAATCCGTTATATCCCCGGTTGGACACATAAACAAATTTATCCTCTCCAGCCAAATGAACATCGGCCGTGGCGTTTTCTCCATAAAAAGCAGGCGGCAAGGTGGGCAATCGCTGGATCAAGCGAAGACTTCCATCCTGTTTGTTGACCTCATAACTGCAGACAGACGATGCGATTTCTTCTGAAGAATATGCTAAAGATCCATCGGTTGAAAATTCGAGACTGCGCGGACCAGCACCAGGAATGGTTCTTATAAACGCTTGAGAAGCCGGCGATACTGAACCGTTGGCTTCACTGAATTCATAGATAAAAATCTGATCGAGCCCCAGATCCGATACATATAGGAATCGCCCGTCCCTGGAGGGTACGGCAGATTGTGGATGCGACTGTGACTGCTGCGGCATTATGGTTCCCTTGCCTTCTCTGCTAATGATAACTGTTGGCTCACCAATCTTTCCAGCTCCATCTACCGGCAATACAACTACGTCTCCACTTTTATAATGACTGACAAAAAGGTATTTGCCGGATGGATGAATACTCAGATGGCACGGCCCGTCGCCGTAAGAAAACTGATCAGACAAAATAGTGAGTTTTCCACTTGTCTGGTTTATGGAATAGGCCGTGACACTGCCCCAATCAGGTTTGCCCGGAAGGCTCCCTATGTTGGCGGAATAGAGGAATTTTTTATCTGGACTTACCACAACAAACATGGGGCTATCCTTGCTAAAGATCGTTTGCAGAAGATCGAATCGCATGGACTGGCGATCCAGATCATAAACATAAATACCGAGGCTCCCATTGTCTGAAAATGTGCCGATGTAAAACAGCTCCTTTGTGCCCTGAGCCATCAGTAATTGGCAAGAACAACACAATACGATGAGTGAAATACTCATGAAATAGCGCAGAAGTGAATTTCGCATGTCGGGGAGAATGTTGATTTTCGTAAATGTTACAAAAATACTTGTGATATGAAAACTTTTCCATCTGTCATGAATATCCCACAATTACCGATTCACTGGTGTACGTCTATGGACTTTTTCCGTGTTACAAAGGCATGAATTCGTTCGCTACCGCTCGTGGGTGTGCAAAAATGGACAATGACTAGTTGCGCGAAAACACTTAAAATGGTGAATAACTGCATTATTTCAACTTGGTACAGCGTTTGGCTAATAGTAATGACCAGTTCATTGAGGCTGTTTTATTGTGAACTGGAAACGACATCATTTTCAAATAGTGTTTAATAATTGATCGCTATGTTCCGCCATTTTTTCGTCACTGCAGTCCGTAATCTCAACAAGTACAAATTCTACACATTCATCAACATTTTCGGGCTTACGGTTGGTATCACCGCCTGCCTGGTGATTATGTTGTTTGTTCGCTTCGAACTCAGCTATGATCGACACAACGTAAATGCTGAGCGAATCTTCCGTATCGACCGGGAAGTGCATTTCGGGCTGAACCATGATCGACAAGCCGCCACCCATGCGGCGATGGCTGAGGCCATGGTTCGCGAATTCCCAGATGTGGAATTGGCTGCAAGGTTGTGTAGCAATGGCTCGAAAAAATTTAAAAAGGATGAGGAAAGCCTGGTAGAATGGCGAATCATTTGGGCCGATAATGATATTCTAAGGATTTTCACCATTCCCTTTGTGGAGGGTGATGGACAGAATGCTCTCAATGAGCCAAATACGATGGTTGTGAGCGAGGAATTTGCAAAACGTTTTTTCCCGGACGAAAGCGCTTTGAATAAGGTGCTCATTATGGATGAAAAGACAGCATATAAGATTACAGGAGTTTTTAAGGATTTTCCGGAAGCAAGTCATATACATTACCGGGTATTGCTTTCGATGGCAGGACTTGAGGAAGCGAAGCAGGACGAATGGTTGGGAGGACCCTTTATCAACTATGTGTTATTGCGAACAGGGGCAGATCCCAAAGCCTTCGAAGCCAAACTTCCGCTGCTTGTATCCAAGTACGTCACACCGAAAGCAGCTCAGACATTTGGCAGTGACTTTGTAGAAAAATTCTTTGCCGACGGTAATTTGCTGCGATATACATTGCGACCATTGCTGGATATTCACTTGTATTCGCAACTCGAAAATGAACTGGAGGGCAATGGCGATATTACCTACGTGTATCTGCTTTCGACCATCGCCCTTTTTATTCTTGTGATCGCCGGTATCAACTTCATGAATCTCGCCACAGCGCGTTCTTCCACTCGCGCCCGGGAGGTAGGTATCCGAAAAGTGATGGGTTCGACGCGCCGGGCACTTGTCCTGCAATTTCTGGCAGAATCCATCATCCTCAGTTTTATTTCCTTTGTGCTGGCCATTTGCCTCACAAGTTATGTTTTGCCCATGTTCAATACGCTGGCAAATAAACACCTTACAATACCATGGAACAGTGAGCTACTGATGCTGGCGCTGATACCCATTGCCATATTGATCGGCATAATGGCTGGCGCTTATCCTGCTTTTGTTTTGTCATCCTTTAAACCCATTGAAGTACTCAAGGGAAAACTCACCAAAGGTACAAAAGCTGCCTGGGTGCGAATGGGACTGGTGGTTTTTCAATTTTCCATCTCCATATTCCTGATCATCGCCACGATTACGGTCTACCGGCAACTCAATCACATACAGAACCGCAAATTAGGATTCGACAAAGAGCAGGTTCTCGTGATCCGTGATGTGTTTGATGTCGGCGACATGTTGCCGGCAGTAAAAATGGAGCTGGAGAAAAACAGCTTTATAAAAAGCGGAACCATAACCTCCTATTTCCCCGGCCCAAACTCGGCGCGTCAGACACCGCTGGCGTGGCTGAAGGGGACATCTGATATGCTGTATGGCTCGTTCAATTTCGAGAAATGGCTGGTCGATTACGATTATATCCCTACCCTGGGCATGGAGATAAAAAAAGGTCGCAATTTTTCCAGGGAATTCCCTTCGGACTCCTCTGCCGTGATTCTCAATGAAACAGCCATCCGCAATCTCGGTATCGGAGATGACCCGATAGGAAAGCAAATTTGTGTTCAAAAGGAAGGTCCCGGTGTATCACAGGATGATTGCGAAACCTGGACTATCATTGGCGTCATCGGCGATTTCAATTTCAATTCCTTCAAGGAAGATATCGCTCCTTTGGGTTTGTTTTTCGGACAGAGCAATTCGTTTATCAGTTTTCGGATCGAAACCGAAAATACAGAAGAAGCCATCGCATCGATCGAAGCGACCTGGAAAAAAATGATGCCCGGCCAGCCATTTAATTATGGGTTTCTGGATGAAACTTTTGCCCGGCTTTACGACTTCGAACAGCGCCTTGGCAAACTATTCGGGATATTTTCCGGACTCGCCATTATAATAGCCTGTCTTGGATTATTTGCACTTACGGCTTTTATTACGGAAAAACGCACCAAAGAAATTGGTATCAGAAAAGTGATGGGGGCATCGATCAACAATATCCTTGTATTACTCTCGGCACAATATAGCAAACTCATTTTGCTCGCGTTCGTCATTACAATACCCTTGGCAATATACAGCGTGCATTGGTGGCTGCGTCAATATGCCTATCGTGTCGATATCGGCGTGCTGGTTTATCTTTCTGCCGGTCTCACCACTTTTTTGCTGGGTATAATAACCATGGGTTTTCAGACATTTAAGGCTGCCAATACCAATCCGGTAAAAGCGTTGCGGAGCGAGTAGACACTTTATTCAACCTGGGTGCATAATTAATAAAAAAACCATACCTTAGTTATTACTCCGTTTTCATCAGTGATTACCATGGTATTCTATTTTTTGCGCCCACCGGCTTTTCCCCAGGTTGTTTACGTAGGTTATGTAATTCTGATCATTGCAGTCGTGAGGTTTATAAGCGCCGCCTACCAAACAGCAATTATTTTGCTGGCGCTTTCACTTCTTTTGTTGATTTTGAGGAGTTGGATCCGGCTGGATCTCACGAATCATAAAATCACAAAATATTTCATCATTTTCCCATACAAAACGATCTCCATTGACTCACTGGAAAAAGTCGTCATGACAAAACAATTAGTTCATCAGACGCTCAATTCCAGGGGCAGCTCAACTACGCTGCGACTGCACGAATACGAAGTCCTTCTTATGGCAAATGATGACTCGTACCAACTCATGTCCGGTCTGGACAAGGATCTTCTGCTCAACAAGGCTAAAAGAGTAGCTGCGGCTGCACATATTCCTATTGAGGATCGTTCTGTGTGACCTGGATTTGAAATGACAACAGCCTTGCACTCAATTTCCTGCCATCCAAAGGCCGATCATCACTATTGTTTTCTTACTTTTGCGCTTTCATTCCACTCTATAAAGCCCATTGCAAATGGTATTGTTTTTCAAATCCGAAGTCTCATTAATTGCACTAAAAATCCATGAAATACCCACTGGCGATATTATTGCCAGACTTCAGTGGCTTTTTGGCAATGCCGAATACATCCAATCTGAGCGAATCGACGGCACGTTTATCGGGCCAAGGAAAGAAATGATCACACCGTGGAGCACCAACGCCGTGGAGATTACGCAAAACATGGGCATCAAAGGCATTGAGCGGATAGAAGAATTCACAGTTACTCCAGACGATAATCCAACCTTCGACCCGATGTTGCAGCGGGTTTATCACGGTCTTGACCAATCCATTTTTACTATTGATAAAAAACCGGAACCGGTTCAGTTCATCGACGACATTGCGGCTTACAATCAAAAGGAAGGGCTTGCGCTGAGTGGCGACGAGATTGACTATCTGAATGCATTAAGCAAAAAACTTAACCGGAAGTTGACTGACAGTGAAATATTCGGATTTTCCCAGGTGAACTCTGAGCATTGCCGGCACAAGATTTTCAACGGCACGTTTGTCATCGATGGTAAAGAAATGCCCGATTCACTTTTTCAACTTATCAAACTGACTACCAAAACAAACCCGAACAGAGTCGTCTCGGCGTACAAAGATAACTGTGCTTTTATCCAGGGACCGGTAATTGAACAATTCGCTCCAGAACGCCAGGATGTGCCGGCATATTTTAAAACCGAACAATTCGAATCGGTCATTTCCATAAAGGCCGAAACCCATAATTTTCCCACCACAGTGGAACCCTTCAACGGCGCAGCCACCGGTAGCGGTGGTGAAATCCGCGACAGGATCGGTGGCGGTAAGGCAGCAATGCCTCTTGCCGGAACTGCCGTTTACATGACCTCTTACCCTCGGCTTGGAGGAGAAAGACCATGGGAAAAGAGCATAAAAGCCAGGAAATGGCTGTATCACGATCCGGCAGAAATTCTCATAAAAGCTTCCAACGGCGCCAGCGATTTCGGCAATAAATTCGGCCAACCGCTCATTTGCGGCAGCCTCATGACTTTCGAACATTTTGAAGAAGGAAAAGAGTACGGATTCGACAAGGTGATTATGCTTGCAGGTGGTATAGGTTACGGCAAAAAGAAAGACAGTATCAAAGGCATTCCCGAAAAGGGCGACAAGATTGTGCTGCTTGGTGGCGACAACTATCGCATCGGCATGGGTGGCGGCGCTGTTTCGTCAGTTGCCACCGGAGAATATACCAACGCCATAGAACTGAACGCCGTACAGCGATCCAATCCGGAAATGCAGAAACGTGTTTCCAATGCCATACGAGCGTTGGCCGAAATGGCTGAAAATCCGGTCGTTTCCATCCACGACCACGGAGCCGGTGGCCACCTCAACTGCCTTTCGGAATTGGTGGAAAGTGTCGGCGGTAAAATCATCCTGGAAAAATTGCCTATTGGCGATCCCACACTTTCCGATAAAGAAATCGTCGGCAACGAGTCGCAGGAGCGTATGGGTCTTTTAATGAAAAAAGAACATATTCCTCTGCTCACAACCATCGCAGAACGCGAACGCGCTCCGATTTACGTGGTTGGAGAAGCAACCGGCGATCACCAATTCACCTTCGAACATGAAAAAGGCGGCACCAGCCCTATCGACCTGAAACTGGAAGATATGTTCGGGAATCCTCCAAAAACCATCATGAAGGATACTTCGTTGATCCGGCATTTCGAGGAATTGACCTATGATGTAAAACAAATTGCCAGGTATATCAGCGAAGTGCTGCAACTGGAAGAAGTCGCATGCAAGGACTGGCTTACCAACAAAGTGGACCGATCCGTAACCGGAAAAGTGGCCAAACAGCAGTGCGCCGGTCCGCTGCAATTACCACTCAATAACCTCGGTGTAAGTGCGCTGGATTATCATGGAATCAAGGGCATTGCCACGGCATTAGGTCATGCGCCTGCCGCAGCGATTGTCGATCCGGCACATGGATCGGTACTAGCCATCGCTGAGTCACTAACGAACATTATTTGGGCGCCTATTGAAGGTGGCCTGAAGGGCGTATCGCTCAGCGCTAACTGGATGTGGCCGTGCAAAAATCCCGGCGAAGATGCCCGGCTTTACAGCGCAGTGAAAGCGGCTTCCGACTTTGCTCTTGCCCTCGGCATCAATATTCCGACCGGAAAGGACTCGCTTTCCATGACACAGAAATACGGAAATGGCGAAGTGGTGTACGCCCCTGGAACTGTGATCATTTCGGCAGCCGGTGAAGTATCGGACATCAGAAAAGTGGTTGAACCGGTACTGAAAAATAGTCCAAAATCCATATTGCTCTACATCGACTTTTCGAAAGAAAGCTTTAAACTCGGAGGTTCGTCGTTTGCACAAACGCAAAACCGGCTCGGCAATGAAGTGCCTTCGATTTCCGATCCCGCCTATTTCAGCAAAGCATTTGCTAGCATCCAGACGTTGATCAGCGATGGCCTTCTACTCGCCGGACATGATATTTCAGCAGGTGGTATGATTACCACATTGCTCGAAATGTCCTTTGCACAAAATGAAATAGGCATCGCTGTAGATCTGTCATCGTTTCCTGAGAAGGACCTGGTAAAAGCGCTATTCAGCCAGAACCCGGGAGTCATTATTCAAGTAGATGAACAAAGTGCCGCGACTACCATATTAAAAGAAAAAGGCATTACTTATCATATTATCGGCAGACCTGCCGCTGGGTATAAACTGGCCTTGCAACACGCAAGAACAATGATTGAGTTAGATATCGCCGAGTTGCGCGATGACTGGTTCAGAACATCGTACCTCCTGGATACCAGGCAGACCGGCGCTCGACTCGCCAAACAGCGCTTCGACAATTACAGACTCAATTCTCTTCATTATAAATTCCCTGAAAATTTCAGCGGCGGATTCAGCCAGTACGGTATCGATCCTAAGCGAAAAAGTCCTTCCGGTATCAAAGCCGCCATTATCCGTGAAAAAGGCGTAAACGGCGACAGGGAAATGGCCTGGATGATGCATCTTGCTGGTTTTGATGTTAAAGACGTTCACATGACCGACCTTATCAGCGGACGCGAAACACTCGAAGATATCAGTTTTATTGTTTTTGTCGGCGGCTTCTCCAACAGCGACGTACTCGGTTCGGCCAAAGGCTGGGCGGGGGCTTTCATTTATAATCCGAAAGCCAAGGAGGCGCTCGACAGGTTCTATGCGCGCAAGGATACGCTGAGTCTCGGCGTTTGCAACGGCTGTCAGGTGATGGTGGCCCTGGGTGTGGTAACTCCCGAACACGACCAGAAGCCGGTGATGCTGCATAATGCTTCCGGAAAGTTTGAATCGATATTTTTGAATGTGGATATACAGCAAAACCATTCGGTGATGCTGAAGTCACTGGCCGGAAGCCGCCTCGGCATTTGGGTGGCGCATGGAGAAGGCAAATTCAGCTTGCCAAAAAAAGAATCGGAGTACCACATTCCTATGAAATTCTCCGGCAGTAATTACCCCGCCAATCCCAATGGTTCTGATTTCAATACAGCTTCCCTGTGCTCAGCCGATGGCCGCCACCTGGTGATGATGCCACACCTGGAACGCTCGACCTATCCATGGAACTGGGCGCATTATCCCGATGAGCGTAAAGCCGATGAACTTACTCCATGGGTAGAGGAATTTGTGAATGCGAGGGAGTGGATAAGGAAGAACAGGTAGTTAAGTCTCCGGGCAATTTGGAGATTATATGATTCTGGAATAGCTTAGTATACATTGGACTATATTTCCAACATATCCTATAGAATTGCCTAAGTATCATAGCAATAGCTGACGTGTATTATTTGAATATACAACCTAGAGTGTATCCGTATGTTTGGCTCAATATAAATTATGCAATAATTATAAAATGGAAGATACCCTAACTAAAATTCTTTACACCGTATTAATCGGTTTGATTGGCTACTTTACACGGGATATTTATAACTACTTAAAAAGAAAATTTATAAAGTCAACAAAACCCAAAATTGTAGTAGAATACAATTACAGAGCTAGATCAGCGCATGGAACTAATCCAAGGCTATATAAATTCTTGGGGCAACTATTGATTCAAAATATTGACACCCAGCCCGTTTATAAACTTGAATTGATTCATACTGAGGACAAAATTAAGAACACAATTTTAACGGAGAATTACCTTAGCCCGAATGCGAAAAAAGAAATCTCGAAAGAAATAGAGGTCCCTTATGGCGAAACCGGTGCAAATTATGAAGGTGCTGAAACCGTACTACCAGACGAATTTAAAAAGCCTGATTATAAATTGTATTATGAAGATAAAAATGGCCACAAATACACTCAGAAAGTAATATTAAAATAAATTCAATACCCACAAATGGTAGTTGTCGCAAAAATCGTGAAGATAGAATAGGAGGTCAGTGCAGGTTTCTTTGATTTTCTATATCCCTCTCTTAGGAGTTTAGCGCCAAGTACCGCTTAACCCACTCCCGGCTCAGTCCAACACAGTTGTATTAGCCAATTCTCCATCACCGCTTTCCTGACGCATCGTTGTTCCTTTTCTCATCCCTTACTGTTATCTTCCTTGCCTGAAAAACAACAGGTAAAACACTATGGGTTATAGGGCATTTTAAGAAGACCAATGCAAATTGAAAAGGACAACACCAATATTAAACATCGTATACTGTTTGACAGTCTTACTCTTTCTGTTAGACGGCTTACCAAGTTTTGACATCAAAAATCAAACTCTAAAATCGTTCGATTACTTTATTTTCTTAATCGGGACACCGACAATTTTACTTTGGAACTTTTTTGTAATAAAGACAAAAGCTAAACGAATTATTGGGACTGTTTATCCGACAATTTTCTTGGTTCTAATTTTAGTCGTTAGTCCATTAAAAATTTTATTTTCGATAGGTGCCTGGCAAACACAGACAATTTTGTATCAGAACGGACACCTAAGTTTCAAAAGAGTAGAATTTCAAATGCAGGATATCGGAGCATTGGGTTACAACAGACGGACGGTTGAAGTAATTTATTTGACACCTTTGTTTATGCTGACAAGAGAAGTTCCAAGCGACATTGATAAACGGGAAGAATGGATAAAAGTTGAAAAGGACTTAAACGAACTTAGACTTAAATAAACGTAACAAAATGGATTTTTTAGGACAAATATTATGGTTTGCGATGTTCGGAACGCCAATTTTGACAATTCCATTGGCTTGGCGACTAATGGACACAAAGAAAATTTATAGAGTAATCCTTGGACTATTATTATCCTTGATTTTATCGTTTTTTCTTTATTACATAAGTATAGCAATTATATTTAGAGATGGAATGGGATCAGGTTGACAAAAGAAAAACCCCCTCGCTGGCGAGCGTTTTACAGAGCGTAAAGAGTGCCCCCTTTGCGCAAGTCTGAGACTATCTTGTGTTCGTTTATCTGTAAAAAACAATGAATTGAAAAAATTACATAATTATGAGAAAGACCAATTTTTATAAAGCAGAACTGGCATTATGCCTTACTTTAATTTTTTTAGTTCTAAGTATTCAGAGTTCAAGTTCCCAGACATTTTGTACAAAACCCGGTACCGACCAGGTTGCTGGTGAGCAGGATGGCTATCGCTATGAATTATGGAATCAGAACGCACAAGGAACTGCATGCATGACTCTTGGCAGCGGTGCCCTTTTTAGTGGTAAATGGGAGGGTATTCTTAATTACCTTGCCCGGCGCGGTTTAGGTTTTGATCAAACGAAGGAACACCAGGAAATCGGCACATTTTACACGACCTACAATTGCAATTACAATCCTTCCACAGCATCCGGAAATTCGTATTTATCGGTCTATGGATGGACGGTAAATCCCTTGAGGGAATATTACATTGTTGAAGACTGGCGAAACTGGATACCATCTATGGCAGCCGGAGCTACACTGAAAGGCACTATCGAGGCGAACGGAAGTATTTACGACATATATGAGAATACAAGAGTAAACCAGCCTTCCATTGTTGGCAACACTACTTTTCAGCAGTATTTCAGCATTCGGAGGGATGTTCGTAACAGTGGGACAATAAATATTTCGGAACATTTCAACAAATGGGAATCACTGGGAATGGAAATGGGTAAAATTTATGAGGTATCTTTTGTTATTGAGGGATATCAAAGTAGTGGAAGCTTTGAAGTTACAGACTTAGATGTGATTGTGAATAATGAGCCTGACGCTGAAAAGTAGTGTCATTATTGCCGCCATGTGTTAGCTATTATACAGACCTGCATGCCTTATCTGGTTTCCCAATGAATCAGGATATGCCAACTCACACTTCGACTTCGCTAAGTGTGACAAAGGCCAATATCTGGAGAGCGTAGTAGAAACCTGCATCGGCGAAAGACATAAAATAATCCGCTTTTTTTCGGGGATACTGCCCTCGTGAATTTAAGTCTTAGCGAGAATTAATGTTTTTGCAAAACGCACAAACCTGTCCGCCGAAGGAGGGTTGAGATGACGTTTCCACAACATAATAAAGTTCGATATTCCCGGCCCTGTGCCGGGATCTCTCGCTTCTTGGCAATGAAGGTCCCGTCCTGAAATAGGTTGACCAATAATTAAAAGGATAGTCAACTAAAATCAGGACAAATGGAGAAAAATGGATTGAATTGTTTTATGGATGATCAAAAGAGACAGATAGTATTGGAAGTATTATCTGGGAAGAT
>JBGSYX010000341.1:0-10602 GCA_041750735.1 Cyclobacteriaceae bacterium | reverse complement strand
CCGTTGGTGGCTGCATCAGCTAATTCTTCACTTGTATTGAACACCTTGTAGCCCTTGCATTCGGTTAACAGCTTAACAATATTATCGGGAACGATTATGTTTCTCGCATTTAAAACAGTCAATAGATTACTCATAGCTGATTATTTTTAAGGATTATGAATTTTGTCGCTTTTAAAAAATTAGAACAAACAACAGTTTCTTTACTAATTTCATCCTGATGTTTTCTGCCATGGCCGGTTAATAAATATATTGGTGTCATTCCGGCATTTAATCCACACTGAACATCTGAAGGATGGTCGCCAACAATAAATGACCGATTCAAATCAATACTGTACAATTGGCAAGCCTTTTCAATAAAAAACGTTTTAGGTTTCTTGCATTCACAGTTGTCTTCGGTTTTATGCGGACAACAAAAAATATCATTAATAACAATATCCTGCTCTTTAAAGGTTTTTATAATGTATTTATTAACCTCTGAAACTTCCTTTTCTGTAGTAAGTCCTTTTGCAATACCTGATTGGTTGGTAATTATAAATAACAGAAAATGTTTTTGTAATAAGAGTAGTGCTTCGAATGTATAAGGATAGAAGCAAACCTGGGATGTTTGCTTAATGTAACCTACATCATGAATCAGTGTTCCGTCTCTGTCTAAAAAAATCGCAGGATGCTTTACCATCAATTACGCTATTTCGCCGGCAAAGATAATGCTTATTACTTAATATATGAAGCGCTACTTAACTATATTTTGGTTTAATAAGACGGTGGAGATTGAACCCAAATAATTTCGCTTACTCCATCGAAGTAGTTAATGACATTGAACTGAGATTTAGCGTTAAAGTAAATATTATCTCCCGGCTTAAGCACAAAACTTTTTCCGTTTAAATCGAACCGGACCTCTCCGGAAAGCACATGAGAGAATATCTGACCAAAGGCAGTGGTAAAGAAACCATCAATTGCAGATGCCTTAGAAAACCTTACAAGATATGTTTCCATTTGCTTGTTTGCATCATGTTGCGATAAAAGGTAGAACATGGTTCCAGACTTGTTTTGGTCGATAAACTTAATATCTGATTTAAATACCACCGGATTATTGGCTAATAAATCATTTTCGCCAATAAGTTCGCCAACTGTAGTATGCAACTTTTCGGCAATGGTTTTTAAAGTTAAAATAGAAGGGAATGATTTAGCCTTTTCAATTTGTGAAAGGGCACTTGGGCTTATTCCAATTTTTTCAGCTAACTCATTAAGCTGCAGATTAAACTGTTCCCTTTTTTTCTTTATTCTTTCTCCTATCCGGTTCATAAAAATCAAAAGTAATAACACCAAATATAAATTTAATAAATTAAGTAATGCTTAATTTTAGTAATAATCTCATTCTATTAGTCTTAAGGGTGTGATTGGACCATGTAGCAGTAATTTCTGCACAGTACAAGTGAAAATGCCTTCAGAAACCGACACTGCAAAGGAAAACAACGGCTTGACGTTCCGTCTGCACGGGGCCTAGGAAAGGTATCCTAAAATCGGCTATTCGAATAGTACTTCGACCTGTATAAGTAGTATTAGTTGCAGTTGATGAATTCCATTATCAACAATCCTTTTTGATCTCATCTATAAAAACACATGTATGGCATTCTCAAAATTTCTTTCTTTACTTACCGCAGTTGTAATCACTTTTAGCATTCATGCGCAGGATTTCAAGGCAGCAGCATCATTAAGAAAAATAACGCCCGATCCGCTGCTACCCGTTTCCGGAGGCATGGGCACACCGAACCCCGTAACTAAGAAGGAGGGCGAACTCTTCGCCCGGGTACTTGTCCTGGAAAAAGGAGCTACCCGAGTGGCGATTGTAGGTATCGATAATCTCGGCTGGCCTTCGTACCTCGGCGATAAAACAAGAGCGCTGGTAAAAGGAATTCCTGCCGAAAACATCATAATCGGCGTCACACATACCCATAGCGCTCCGGATGCCTATGGTTTTCCAAATGAAAAAGGTGAAGTTCTCGCTGATCAGAGTTATCTGGATTGGTGCACTGTACAAATAGCTGATGCGATCAATGAAGCTGTATCTAAACTGGAACCTGCTTCGATCAAAGTCGCCGTCGGAGAAGCAAAAGGACAGATCGCCTATAACTATTACGCGCCGAAACTTTACGATCCACGTTGTGGAGTGATTCAGGCAGTCGGTACCTCAGGAAAAAATAAAGGAAAAACCATCGCCACACTTGTTAACTATGCTACGCATCCTGAAATCATTGGCTCTGAAAGGGGTATCCTTTCACCTGATCTCTGCGGTCCCTTATATGACAGAATTGAATCGAAGGTTGGCGGCATTGCGATATTTATGAACAGCGCCCAGGGTGGCATGGTAACTGCCGATAACAGGAGGCCGGATGGCGAAGCCAACGACTGGCAGGAATGCATTCGCATCGGTGAATTGTTGGCTGATGAAGCGTTGAGAATTATTACCCCTGCACCTGTACAGGAAAACCCCGCATTGATTTGCAGTGCGCAGACTTTTGAACTACCGGTCGAGTCGCCTCTCATGTTGATGCTGGCAAAGAATTCGCCGATGGCAGAAAACCTGACGGATAAAAACAATATTAAAACCACGGTGAATTTTCTGACTATCGGGAACGCCAAAGTTCTTACCATTCCAGGCGAAGCATTGCCCAATATCGGGTTTTACCTGAAGAGGAAAATGAATACGGATAATCCGTTTCTTTTCGGCCTGACCAACGATGCTTTCGGTTATATTCTGAGTAAAGAAGATTTTAACAGCTTCGAACGATATGAGTACATCAGCCGGACCAGCCTTGGTGAGTACACCGGCGAGGCTTTCGTAGACCAGGCACTTAAAATGATCCAATCACAAGCCATTCATTAATACATTAATTCATTCATAAAAAATCAAGATGAAAAGTATGATCAAATACCTCTTTATACTCGTGGCAGTTGCAAGCATTTCCTGTTCAAAAACTGAGAAAGCGCCAACTACCGCCGAGAACGCACTTCAGCATTACCTCGATAACGGAGACAAAACTTTTAAGTGGGAAAAAACAGGCTCTTTCGACTTCACTGATGGCGCCGGCAAAGGTTATGATCTACTCCTTACATCGCAGACATGGCGTGAATTTACGTGGAAACACCAGTTGACAATACTCGTTCCGGAAGTCACAAATCACGATGGCGCCCTCCTGTTCATTACGGGTGGAGGCCTTGAAAATGGCGAACCTAAGATGAAGGGAGCTGACGATGATCTCGTCCGCAACCTTAGCATAGTTGCTGCTAAAAACCGGGCGATTGTCTGCATCGTTAGGCAGGTGCCAAACCAACCGCTTTTCGAGGGTCGTACTGAAGACGAACTGATTTCCTTAACACTACATAATTTTAAAAACGATGGTGATTTTACATGGCCGCTTCTGTTTCCAATGGTAAAAAGTGCCGTAAAAGCCATGGATGCTGTTCAGGAATTTTCAGACATGGAACTGCGCATGGATATTAAGCGCTTTTTAGTGTCGGGCGCATCTAAGCGAGGATGGACTACCTGGCTGACTGGAGCCAGCGATCCACGTGTCACAGCGATAGCACCCATGGTAATCGATGTACTCAATATGCCAAAAAGCCTCGATTACCAGGTTGAGGTTTGGAAAGAATACAGCATACAGATCGAAGATTATGTAAAACTGGAAATTCCCCAGCAGGTTCATTCCGAAAAGGGCGATCAAATCACCAGTATGATCGACCCTTATTCCTATCGTCAAAATCTCACTATGCCCAAGATGATCATCATCGGAACCAACGATGAATACTGGCCTGTAGATGCCATTAAGAATTATTTCGATAGTATCCCGGGAAATAATTTCATTCAATATGTACCAAATGCCGGCCATGATCTTGGCGACAAAAAACAGGCTTATCAAATATTGAGTTCGTTTTTCTCAAGTATGCTGTTAAACCAGCCGTTGCCCAAGTGCAACTGGGAAATCACTGAAGATTCAAGCGGCATCGCTCTTACAGCGCTGGCGAGTTCTGATCTGCTGCTCAACGCCAGCATCTGGACTGCGGATTCGGAAGATCGCGACTTCAGGGATGAGGAATGGGCCGAGCGCAAACTGAATGTGGAGCATGTGTCAAAGGTTCAGGTGACATTGGATTATCCGGTTTCCGGCTTTGAAGCCTTCTATATAAACCTGGAATATGCCGATGCCAATGGCGATCATTTTGTGGAAAGCACGCGCATGTTTGTTGCGGACTCAAGCCGGGTTTTTGTACATTAGAGCCCATATTTTTGAAAGTAAAATGATTTCGAAGTCATTACTTTTTATATTGATTGTATCGATTGGTTCTGCTTGTCTTTCCAAAAAGGAAATATCAGTCAATGCCTATTATAATTACGATCACGATTTTCCATTAAACGACAGTGTAAATTTACTTTCCGATTCGGCTGGCATCGAGCTATATTCGGTGGAATACACCAGTACGCATAACGAGCGTGTGACAGGATTGCTGTCCATCCCCCGGGGAAAAACCGGAAGTATTCCAGTGATTATTCTGCTTCATGGGCTTGGCGACCGCAAGACGGTGGATTATATCGAAGCCGGTAATACGTTGCTGACTCAGCATGGATATGCTGTGCTGCGTATTGACGTGGCGAATCATGGCGATAGAAAAGTGTATGACTATGATTTTGACCTCACAGACGGATATAAGTATTGGACAAGGGATATCATTTCCCAGACAGTCTTCGACCTTCGGCGAGCAGTTGATTTTCTGGAAACGAGAGATGATCTGGATAAAGACAGGATCGGCTTTTTTGGCATAAGCCTAGGCGGAATGATCGGCACAGTTTTCTGTAGTGTGGACAATCGGGTGGCCGTGCCGGTGATAGCTCTGGCCGGTGGCAATCTCAGCCTCATGTTCGGGGTCGATGCGATTACCGATGAAGCAAAGGAATATTTTAGCATCATTGATCCAATCAATTTTATTGCGGAAATAAAGCCAAGACCTTTGCTTATGATCAACGCTGAAAACGACGAAGTAATACCGCCGATTACCAGCAAAATGCTTTTTAAGGAAGCCTCAGAACCCAAGGAAATAATCTGGTATAATTCCAAACACCGTGATTTGCCGGTTGAAGAGGCCTATTTATCAGCGATCAAGTGGTTTGACGAAAAATTATAAAAACTCTTTATACACAACTGGCTATTGATAGCAAATTCTCGTCATTGCGATGAATTGCCCGCCTTTCAGGGCGATGAAGAAGCAATCTCTATTTGGTAACGAGAGATTACTTCTCCCGAAAATCGGGATCGCAATGACGGTTTTAATGTTTTTTAGTAGTCACAAGACGATGATAACTTGAAGGTTTTATGTTTAATAAAAATGCATGTTTTCCTCATCGACAAAACCTTATGAAATAAAGTGCCGGGCGGAAACTTTAATTAAATTGAATCAGGAACAACTTTTATGAAATTAGCACGCAACATTCTTCGGATTCTCAAATACATTTTCTTTATAGCTTTATTCCTCATCATCGCAGGTATCATTTACCTGGTTAGCCCATCACTCTGGCGCCACTGGATTACCTATCCTCAACTGGAAAAAGCCCGCACAGCATGGTGGGAAGAAAAACGATTACCCAAACAGTATATCCCACTTACGGAAGTTAAAGGTGTGATGCACGCCCATACTTATTGGTCGCACGACAGCCGGGGCACCTTACCTGAAATCCTCGAAGCTGCCAAAGCGGCGAAACTCGACTTCATCTTCTTCTCGGACCATGCTCATGGAAAACTGGATACTTTTCCCCGCAGTTACCACGGGGTATTTGATGGCATCATCATGGAAGCAGGCACGGAGTCGAGTAACGGACTCATGGTGAGCCCATTCGACAGTATGGTGCTTGACTGGAACAAAGAGACACCGGCGCTTATCAACGAAGTAGTTGCCAATGGCGGATTCGTCGGCTATGTGCATACAGAAAAAGAACACCCCTGGGATAATCCCGATTACCAGGCAATGGAAATCTATAATATCCATACCGATATTCTCGACGAGAGCAGTTTACTACCCATCATTACCAACAATACCATCAATGGTGGAAAATTTATGCATTGGTGTTTTCGCGAATTTTATGATGACCAAACGGCAATTCTGGCCAACTGGGATAATCTCAATAAAAATCGCCGTATCGTTGGTTTTGGCGCTGCGGATGCACACAACAACCAGAGCTTCAGGGCGCGATATACCGACGATGGCCAGGTAGAGTGGGTCGGTTCGAATGCGAAAACCATCTCTATTGAAAAGCCCGGTCTTCTGGAAAAAATGCTTCTCGGTGAACCTGACAAACACGGCTGGGCATTCATGTGGGAGATGGATCCGTACTTTGCCTCCTTCAACGCGATCAACAACCATGTCTATTGCGATACGTTTTCCAACGTCAACATCAAAGAAAATATAATTAAAGGCCATCTATATGTCTCCTTCGAAAGTCTCGGCAATGCCGATGGGTTCCAGTATTTCAGCATGGATAAGGAAGAGAAAATAACTGCTATTCCCGGAGATTCAGTCTCGCTGGTAGGCACTGCCACATTAAAGGCGGTATCACCATTGCCGGTGGTGTTCCGCTTGTATAATTCAGGCGAGTTGGTTGATGAATCCGGGCGAGGCTATGAATATGAATATGACATTACGGCACCCGGGAATTACAGAGTGGTTGCTGTCACCGAACTGAATGAAACTATCTCCCCATGGATTTTCACAAATCCCATTTATGTTTATTAGTATATGGCGAAAAGTAAAATACCGCTGAAACGATTTTTAAAGGCGACACTTATCACGCTTCTCGTCCTTGGGATTATCGCCTATTTCTACCTGCTACTTCCTTTCTGGGGCATTCCATTCAATACTCAGCGGCATGGCAACCCGCCGCTGACTCCAGCCTGGGCACTGGAATGTTGGCTTTGGGAAGATGATGTGAATACCGCAGCCTATGTGGACGAACTGCTCGAAGGATATGCGGCCAACGACATCCCCGTCCGGACCATAATCATCGACAGCCCATGGAGTTATAGGTACAATGATTTCGACATTGACACGACACTTTATCCGAATCCTGATTTATGGTTTCCTAAACTCCAGAGCAACGGGTACCGAGTCGTACTATGGATGACCAACATGGTCAACAATTTCAATAAAGATCTCGACATAAAGGATTCCAGCCCGTGGTATGATGAAGCCCGGAGCCATGGATTCCTTGTAGGTAAAGGGGAAAATAAATGGTGGAAAGGCCGCGGTGGATTTATCGATTATACAAATCCGGAAGCAGTAAAGTGGTGGCAGGGCCTGCAGCAGCGCGTTTTCGACCTTGGCATCGACGGATGGAAACTTGATGGAACTGCAACCCTCAATTTCGGCCAGATTGGACCCGTGCCAATATTTTACCGTCAAACGCACAGCGGCATCATGACGACCAGAACTTATATGGATCATTATTACCGCGATGAATACCAGCATGGCCTGAGCCAGAATCCTGAATTTGTCACGCTGGCGCGTGCCATGGACCGGAGTTATCATCCCGAGGGCTTCGCTCCTATCGATGCATCGCCCGTAAACTGGGTCGGCGACCAGGAACACAAATGGGTCACGGACGACATGATCAGGGAAGCCGATGGAGAAAAAGTGGATATCGCACTGGAGGGAGTTGAGGGCTTTGAATCGGCCATAAACAGCATCTTAAAAAGTGCCAAGGCTGGATACAATATTATAGGATCAGACGTTGCAGGTTTTTCAGGAAGCACTATTCCTCCAAGGTTATACATCCGATGGACGCAGTTCTCGGCATTCTGCGGATTGTTTATGAATGGCGGCCATGGAGAGCGGCGACTTTGGATGAGGACACCGGAAGAGTTGGATATTATACGAAAATATTCATGGCTCCACACCGAACTTGTTCCGTACATGTATCATTATGTAGTCACTGCCCATGAGGGTGGCACGAGGCTTCAAACGCCCATTGATGGCAAATATCACTATCTGTTTGGCAACTACCTGCTGATAGCGCCGATTTACAAGGATGATTTGAAAAATGAAATTCAGCTTCCGGAAGGCCGCTGGCGCTACTGGCTCGATGACACGAAAATTGTCGAAGGACCCTCAACATTTACAAAGGAATTTCCCCTGGATGAATACCCGGTTTTCGTGAAAGAAGGCGCCATCATTCCGATGGATATTAAGCGTAATTACACCGGTTTCGGTGATAACGAAGATGAAGGATTCCTGACCTTCCTGATATATCCCGATCTCAGCGAAAATTCCTTTGAACTATTCCGCGAAAGCGGCGAAAGCACCACACTCAATTACCACAAATCGGATAATGAACTTAGCATTGTGCTATCGGGGCAAAAATGCCCGCACCACTTAAAAATCGCAGTGGATAATAGACCCATTTCAGTGTCACTTGATGCTCGTGATCTCATAGATGGTGTTGATTTCAGTTATCATTCCGAACAAAAAAAGCTGAGTATAAAAACCAAAGATTACGATAGTGGTCAATACAAAATTAATTTTTAAAACTCAACCACACAGGATTAGCTATAGGACTGAAATGCGGAAAATACCCATAAGATGAAAATACTCCTGAAAATATTTCTGTTTTTTATTACCGCCATATTTCTTACCGCCGGGTTTATTGTCAGTAAAATTCTTTGGGATTACACTGTAGTGACCGATGAAATCCCGAAACCAGCGCCACAGGAAATTGCCGTTGCTTTCCCATTGTCAGCCAAAGTAAATCCATTCATCGGTACCGGTGGCATCCCATGGACCTGCGCCTATAATTTTCCGGGTGCATCTGTGCCATTCGGATTGGTTAGGCTAAGCCCGGAAACGTCGGCGATTTTCACTGGAGAAAAGGCGCTGAACAGCTCCGGCTTTTTCTATGGAGACGATAAAATTATCGGATTTTCCCATACACGTCTTGTAGGAACCGGGGCTACGGATGGAGGACATTTCCTAGTATTGCCAGCAGATGGTATGGAATTATTCGAAAATAAAGAATGGTACTATAAGTACAGCCATGCGGATGAACTGGCATATCCCGGATATTATTCTGTGAAATTCCCGAAGAGGGGAATTAAGGCAGAATTGACGGCAACACCGCGTGTCGGAATCCATCGATATACTTTTAATAAGGAAATGCAACCAACCCTTCTCCTCGATATCACTCACGCGCTGGGCGATAAGCGCGCTGAAGACGGCTATTTGCAGATCGACACTCTTAATAACCAAATGGAAGGTCATGTCCGTACATTCGGCAGCTTTGCCGGAAGGTATGGCGGCATCAAAGTGTACTTTGTCGCCACATTTTCTAAACCCTTCATTGCACATTCGATCCTGGAAAATGGCCAAATCTCCAATGCTCTTTCTACAAAGGGTAACAGTATTAAAGCTGCCATTGAATTCGCTGCAATTCAGCATCCTGAAGAGGTAATCATGAAACTGGCCATTTCACATATCAGTATCGATAATGCACGGGAGAACCTGGCCCTGGAAGCAGCAGAAAAACCCTTTGACCACATATCGCAAGAGGCGATTTCAACCTGGGAAAACCGCCTGAAATCCATAGAAATACAGGGTGGAAGTTCCACTCAGCAAGTCAATTTTTATACCGCTCTTTACCGGTCCTTCCAGATGCCGACCGTTTTCAACGACGCAAACGGACAGTATTTAGGTTTCGATAAAAATGTACACCAGGCCGACAGTTTCCAATATTATACGGATATGTCCATCTGGGATACATTCCGCACGACGCACCCGCTTTACAACCTTATAGCTCCCGGCGACCAGCAGGACATGATACGATCGCTGATCTGTATGGCAAAGCAAGGCGGATGGCTGCCGCGATGGCCATCGGGATACGGATACACCAATTCCATGCTTGGATCAGCCGCAGATATCGTGATTTCGGAAGCATGGCAGAAGGGCATCAGGGATTACGATATCGATTTCGCCTATGAGAATATGAAGACTATTGCGCTGGCCTCGACGCCGAAGGGTTCTGCCTTTTCCGGTCGCGACGACAATGATTTGTGCATCAAATACGGGTATTGCCCGGCTGATTCTATGGAAGAAGCGGTTTCCAGAACGCTGGAATTCGCATGGTCAGATTATGCCATCAGCAAGCTTGCCAGACAACTCGGTCATGCGGATGACGCCGAATATTTCTTTCAGAAATCCATGCTTTACAAAAATGTATGGAACCCGGAAACGCAGTATTTTCATCCCAAAAACGCTAACGGCAACTTTACAGAGGATTTTAAACCATTGTTGCTAACCTACCTGGATGGTGATGAAACATATACTAATGACTACGTGGAAGGCAGCGCACTTCAATGGCGATGGGCGCCGTTTTTCGATGCAAATGGGCTTACAGGACTCTTTAGCTCAAATGACTATTTCATTGATGAATTGAATAATTTCTTTGAAAAAACCGATCCTGCCGTGGGCAAGTGGAATCCCGGTTCGTATTACTGGCATGGAAATGAGCCTGATATCCATGCGGCATATCTTTTCAATACTGTGGATCGGCCTGATTTAACTCAA
>JBGSYX010000340.1:0-19047 GCA_041750735.1 Cyclobacteriaceae bacterium | reverse complement strand
GACAATCCTGCCCATGTTTTATCATTTACCAGTATTTTCAAACTTGAATTTAATACTGACTTATTGATATTGGTACTGGTCCAATAAACCGATGGTAAGAGTTTCACGCGATCTGATAAGGTGAATTGTATTCCAGCCATTACCTCCTGTCCTATTCCCTGGTCCTCTATAATTACCTCATCCGATGAAATTGGTCGACTGATTAGTTTCCTTACGGAATATGAAATATATGCCTTTCCTCCATAAACGACTACACCAGGGTAAACATCGATCTTGGTACTTTTGCCACCAGAAGCAATGAGTGATTGATAGAATTCGTCTTCATCGGGGTATTGGAGTCTGATTTTATCAAGGTCATAACGCTGGTTTATGATAGCTGTTGAAACCCCAAGCGACATTTTTGTTGTTTTACTGAGCGGAAGATGGATAGCATAATTAAGAATAGCTGAAATCTGCTCATAGGGCCCTTGTACATCATACACTACAAAACTGCCGAGCCCATGGCGAATCAACTGCTTATATGTGATACTCTTTCGGGAGAGGCTGTCGATATAATTTGGTTGACTGGTCCTTAATCCGTACTGGCTAAGTATGCTCGGTGTTTCATTTTGCAAATACCCGTTTATTCCGAAGGTACTTGTTGTAGGCGCATCACTGAATCCATTCCACTGACTTCTGAAATTGAGTTTAATATCCAGAAAATTGTCAATTCCTGTAAAAGCCGGATTCCTGACTGCTGCTGTCTGATGGTACTGGCTGTAATAGAAATTGTCCTGTCCCCAAGCTAGACCTCCTTCAAGTACAATCAAGAGCAATATGACTAGATACTTTTTCACTTTCTTTTATCGGAGTAATGTTATGGTACCTGAGAAACGCCGCTCAAACTTCCTGACCTCTATGGTAAAATAATAAACACCAGGCCTGAGTATATATCCGTTATAAACCCCGTCCCATGGTGTATAATAACCGATCGACTCATATACCTGGATTCCATCTCTTGTGAATATACGTACAATAGCATCTTCATGCTTGCCAATATTACCAATTTCCCATGTGTCATTTGCTCCGTCAGCATTAGGAGTGAAGCCGGTTGGTATATCTAGGCTAATGAAAGTGTCTTCAAAACGTATCTCACGTTCTACAGGCACACTGTTTAAGCTTCCATCTGACACAATCATTGAGATTGTTCTAATCTTATTGTCAGGCGCAAATTTCTTATTATTCACGTATCGAAGCGATCTTAAAATATCCTGATAGAGAATATCGCTTTTAATACCTGTGATGTTTAACACACCCGTAGAATCGATCCATTGGCTGCTGATGCCATCATAAGCCGAGATGTAAATGGAATCTTCCATGGCGTTATAATTATTTATTATTGCTACTGCCGCATAGGCAATTAGTCCATTGTCGTACTCAAATACTTTCGCTGATTCAGTAATTGCCAGAGCTGAATCACCATAGTAGAAGACTGCAGGCGTTGTTTCTACTAAAATAATTACAGGAGGATCTTCGACAGGATTGATTGTAACATTAACGTTGGAGGTGTTCAATGACATAGCCTTACCATCTGAAGCATTCCAGAAAAAATAGTCTGGGCCAGAATAATAATCTTTTGGTTTATACACCAGATTCCCAAGGTTCGCAACGCTTATAGAGTCGTTCAGATTTACCGGTGAACCAGAAAGTAGAAGTTCACCATTAATCGGTAATACTGTAATCGTTATGAACTGCAATGTGTCACCCGGATCCTCATCGTAAAATATTTCGGTGAACATTTCCGCTGTAAACTGAAATTGCTGGTTTTCATTCAATACAATCTGATCAATATTACCCAGTGTAGGTCGCTTATTCTGGGGTAGTACTTTCAAATCGTAGATTTGTTCATCTGAAAGGCCCCCGTCGTCTGTAACTCTAAGTTTTATGGTATATATGCCCTCCGAGTCTGCAGGAGGATTGCCTTCGAGTGAGTAGGGGGATGTTTCGGAAAGGATTAACCATGACGGATGTGAGGCCGGATCAATCTCTACAGTATATTTCTGGCCGACATCCGCGTCTTCTACAACAATATCATAATCGTACCTTTCCGTTGCATAAACTTCCAATGGTGGTTTACTAACAATTTCAGGCGCGTCATTGACGTTAAGTACAATGAGTTTATAAATTTGCTTTTCGAATAGTCCTGATAAATTTTCTTTCACAGTTATTTCAACCTGATGTTCACCTACCTGGGATTGGTCAGGTACGCCGGTCAACGTAGCCGTGCCATCACCATTATCGGAAATGCTCAGCCAGGGTGGTCCCACGGCTATAAAACTTCTCTGGTCATCTTCTAAGTCTATGGTAGTAACTAGATAGCTATACGTCTGATCTTGATTCACGGAGGTAATTGGGGATGATGAAAAGGTAGGTTTATCATTTATTGGAGTTATAGTAATCGTGATCTTATCCTCAACAAATGCCCCCTTTGTATCAGTGCAGATAATGGTGAGAATAGCAGTGCCGCTTTTGTCCGGTAATAGATCGACATAAAGATTTTGACCGGTGATTATGGTCCTTATCAAATCGGGAGACGAATTGGTTACGGTAAATTTCAAACTAGTATCCGGGTCTTCCTTGTCGGAAAATGCCTGGTAAAGATCAAAGACTAGCTGCGGTGAATCTTCATTGACCGTTTGATCAGGAATATCGGTAGTGGTCGGTTTTGAATTTATAAATATGGTTGCTGTGGCTGGAACGCCTCCCAGGCCGGAATCAACATTAGTAAGCGATGACTGGATTTCAAAACTTCCATTAACGGTCGATGATGGTGTAAACCGAAGTCCCGCGTTTGCCTGGGAAAATGGCAGAAATACGCCATTGACAATTTGGGTAATACCATCCTGCAAATACAATGTGCCATTCAAGATATTGGTAATTTTGAAATACGTTACCTCGTTACCATCCTCAAGATTCCTTGATATGACCAACCCGGTAGTTGATTGTTCTCCCTGATTTGTTGAGGCGTTGGTCACCCTTGGTGTATCGGCCAAGGGTTTTACTTCAACTGTAAATTGCTGGCTTACCAATGCAATTCCGTCACTTACTGAAACCGTAATGATGGTAGTGCCATATTTGTTTGCAATCGGTTGAAACCGTAATGTACCGGTTAAACTCGGAGAAGTGTAAACAAATGAGGCTGTTGTAATTTGTATTAATGATGAATTGCTGGAACTTCCACTCAACATTAGCGTCTGGTTTTCATTTATACCAGCAGTTATCCCGGTCAATGCTATCTGCTGAATTCCTGCATCCTCATTAATGGGCGCAAGATTTGGAATCGGATTAAGTGTTGGCGGATCATTGGTTGGAGATATAACTGCATTAAAACTTTTCTGCACAATCCCACCGCTCTGATCATTTACCGTCACTGTTATGGTCGATTCACCATTTTGGTTGGCAACAGGCGTATACCTGATTTGTGCCATTGGTCCACCGATATAACTAACTGATATTGGATTTGGGATCAGGGTTGTATTACTAGAAACAGCAGAAACGAGTAAATCCTGAACTTCTCCTCCACCAGCAGATATACCCGTGATAGTTACGAATTGTTCACCGGCATTTTCCTGAATAATCGATGGATTAGGTATATCGTCGATCGTCGGAATATCATTCACCGGTGTGACTGTTACAGTGAAAGAAATGCTTGTTGAGCCATTGCTCAACTCGCCATCCGATACTGTCACTGTAATTGTGGCTGAGCCATTGATATCAGCGACAGGTTTATAAGAAATACTTCCAGTGGAATTGGGACTTGTATAACTCACCGATGGATGTGGTATGAGAGCGAGATTGGATGATAATGCGGTTACCACAAGCGTTTGATCCTCAAGTAGTCCCGCCGTTATGTTAGATAGGTTAACTGTTATTGTAGAAGCATCCTCAGCAATTGGCGGTCGGTTAGCCACTGGATTTATCGTTGGTGCATCGTTTATTGGGTTTACGGATATGGTAAAACTCAGGGTGATACTTTGATTCACCCCTCCATTGGTGGTTCCGCCATTATCAGTGAGATAGACATTAAAGACAGAGGTACCAAAGGTATTTGCCGCGGGTTGATATGTGAGAGAGCCATTGATGTCGATTTTCGGCTGCACCTGAAACGACAAGTTGCCAGTACCTGAGATTTTTGCGGGTGTACTGAATTGCACAGTTTGTACTACTTCCGCATCACCATCGTTGATGGATGAGACGAACCCGGTTATGGTCTGGAAGTCGGCGTCTTCATTAACAACAGGTGGATTACCAGTTAATGTGAATATCGGTGCGTCGTTTACGGCAGTTACGTTAATTGTCATGGTATAATTGGCACTGCTGAGGTTCAATATAGACGAATTATCCTTCACCTTGAAAGTGAAAGAAGCATAGTTTGCCCCGTTTTCGTCAGTGCCTGGGATAAATACCAGCTTAGTAACGTCAGGGCATAGCGCGGGCAAACTGACTACTTCGACGCCATTGTATTTAAGGTCGCCGGCTGTTTCCAGTGTTTCTATTCGGATGCCGTCAAACAGATGTCCGTCAATATCCTGAAATTTGAAATCCGAAATTTTGAAAGTATAGGCCACATCTTCCAGAGTCGATATTGCTGCATCTTCACCGGTTGGCCGGTCATTGATCGATCCGACGTTAATGGACATAATATAATCAGGTGATAGGTTACCAACTTTATCCTTTACCTGGAAACGGAACGTAGCATATGGTGAGCCATTTTCTGCCAGAACAGGTATAAATTTCAACAATGCAAAATTGGTGACTTCTGTACCCACAACCACATCTTTACCATTATATTCAAGGTTCCCGCGAGTTTCAACAGAAAAAATCCTGATAGCGGTGAGGTCATCGCCTGGATCAGGGTCTGTAAACACAAAATCATTTTTACTGAACGTATATGTAGTATTTTCATTTGTATTTACTTCGCCTGCGCTGCTGGTGGGACTATCTTCCACAGAGGTAACATTGATAGTCATTTTATAGGTAGGTGAAAGTGCACCTTGTGAATCACGAAGCCGAAAGCTGAATTCAGTAGTGCCAAAAAAGTTTAGCCCTGGTTTGAAAACCAATTGTGTAACGTTAGGGCAATCCTGATTCAACGCAACGTTGATCCCATTATATTCCAAATCTCCGTCTGACTCAAGCGAAGTGATCTGAATACCACTGAACGGATTGCCTTCCACATCATTATAACTATTAAAATCTGTCGTTTTAAAGGTATAGTTCACATCTTCATTAGTAGTGACCATCTGGTCAGTTCCAACAGGTGCGTCATTGATCGGATTTACGGTAATTGTAAAGTATTGCGGGGCACTTGATTCGCCGCCACTATCGTTTAGAGTCACCGCAATGGTAGCAGTTCCGGAGGAATTAAGTGCAGGTTCGTAAGTAAGTGTACCGTTGGTACTGTTGATAGCCGGGTTAGATTTAAAAGCGAGAGTACCACTAACTTTTACTAGTGAAAAAGTCAGTATCTGGTTTAGATCAGGGTCTCCATCGTTTATTGCTGTGGCAAAACCGGCAATAGTTTGTGGGCCGGAATCTTCATTAATTGGTGGTGGATCACCATTTAGAGCAAAGGATGGCTTACCGTTTAATGCAAGGACAGTGATCCGGAAGGTTTTTTCACTTATGGCAGAAGGAACGCCATTATCTCTTAGCCTCACGGTAACGTCTGCCGTGCCGTTACTGTTTGTTGCTGTTTCAAAAGTCAGGTTTCCCGTTACTTCGTTAATGGCTGGTGGTATTGAAAATGTAACAGTTCCGGAGACGATAAGTTCAAAGGATAACGACTGCGATAATTCAGGATCTCCATCATCCATTCCTGTTGCCTGTGCCAATACAGTGACCGGTCCTGCATTTTCAGTAGTTGAAACATCCCCCTTTAGGCTAAAGACTGGCGGATCGTTTACCGGATTGACAATCACTGTAAAGCTTTTGACAACTTGTTTATCACCGTCCGATACAGTTACACTTACCGTAGCTGAACCATTGGCATTTGGTTTTGGCGTATAAGAAATTGTACCAGTACTTGCCCCCTGGGTATAGGCTATATTAAAGGTCTCTACCAACAATGTATTCGATGAAACTGCTGTAATGGTCAATGTCTGAATCAGATCAGGATCACCATCCCCTATGCCTGTCAATACAAGGTTCTGGGAGGGCGCATCCTCGTTGATAGCTGCCGGATTGGCAATATCATTTAGGGTGGGCGGATCATTCACAGGCTGAACCTCAAGCTGGAACGAAACCGATGTCGTGTTATCGTTAGGAGGCGTGTTCCCGCCGTTATCAGTGACCTGGACAGTGATTGTTACTGAACCTGAAGCGCCTGGAGCAGGGGTGAAAGTAATAGAACCAGTGGCGCTGCCCTGAACATAACTTACCACCCCGTGCGGTACTATGGCAGTATTACTTGAATTTGCAGTAATCGTAAGTGTCTGACTTGTTTCCGAAGGACCAGGGCTTATACCGGCAATCGGGACTACGATAGCCTGATTTTCCGTCGTAACCTGGTTAGGAATAGCCGAAATAGTCGGCGGGTCATTTACTGGTGTAACACTGACAACCCAGGTTTCCTGTACGTTAAGACTGCCATCGTCTACCGTGATGGTTATCGTAGAACTACCGCTTTGATTGGATACCGGTGTGTAAGTGACAGTGGCAGTTCCCGTTCCTGAATTATAATTGACCACAGGCGTGGGTATCAGGCTTGTGTTTGAGGACTGTGCCGTCACTGTCAAGCTTTCCGTTTCGCCCGGGCCGGCACTGATCCCAGAAAGATTTATCGTCTGAAGGCCGGCGTCCTCCAAAATAGCAGTAGGATCAGGTACTGGGTTTATAGTTGGCGGATCATTAACCGGATTGACAATAAGTGTAAATGTTGCCGTGGAACTTTCTTCCGCATTGGAATCAATTACAGAAAACTGAAAGGTGGTGTAGGGATCACCGAACTCATTCTCTTCCGGGTAATACTTCAAATTACCATCAATGATATCGCTCAGTTGAATTACCTGATTGGCCGTAACATCTGTGCCATTTAGTTTAAGCACACCTATAGCCGGCAAGCTATTTATCTTAACATCGGATAAAGTATGAGCGTCAACATCATTAAAAGGAAAATCCGTTTCAACGAGTGTTTTGATCTGATCTTCGTCAAATGTAACCTGTGAATTTGAAGTGGTTGGTATAGCCGCATAAGTTATAGCTTCCGGTATCACCAGTATAAAACAGAGCAGATGTATAAAGATGATACCTTTAATGCTGTTCATTATAATCGGACTTTCTACCCAAACTATTTCCCTGTGTTGTTTGGTTTAATTACAATTTCAGGGAATTTATTTTTTTAAAATACAAAGTTATAAAGCAATTGCATATTCAAAAATGATAATTTACTTGCGGTTTTACCCTGAACATAGATTAACTGGATGAAAAAGTTAACAACTTAAATCCATGCCAAAGGCAAATATAGTAATTTTTTTATTTTTTTTGTAAATAAACAAAGAAATTTTGGGACTATGGTCATCATATTTTGGATTTTAATTACCATAATTTTTTATTCCTATATTGGATATGGTATTATACTTTATGGGTTAGTTCAATTAAAGCGGTTGATAAAACGCAAATCCCAACCTGTGAACAAATATGAACCAACGATCACTTTGCTCGTGGCGGCATATAACGAGGAGAATTGCATAAAAGAGAAAATCATAAATACGCTCCAACTCGATTATCCGGCCAATAAGATCGAATTTGTCTTCGTGACCGATGGCTCTACAGACAACACGCCAACGATAATTTCAAATCATCCTGAATTGCGACTTCTTCACCAACCGGAAAGAAGGGGGAAAATCTCAGCTGTGGAGCACGCAATGCCGCTGATTCATGGCGAAATCGTGATTTTTACGGATGCCAATACTTTTCTCAACAGGGAAGCTGTAAGAAATATTGCGCGCAATTTTGCCAATGATAAAGTGGGAGTGGTTTCCGGAGAAAAACGCATTCTCAATCGCGATGCCGACGAAGCTGCCGGAGCTGGGGAAGGCTTCTACTGGAAATATGAATCAAAACTCAAGAAATGGGATGCGGAACTATATTCGGTGATGGGCGCTGCGGGTGAGTTGTTTGCCATCCGAAAAAACCTATATGAACCCATCCCGAAAGACAGCCTGATCGAAGATTTTTATCTTTCCTTCAAAATCCTGGAGAAAGGATTTGTAATCGCTTACGAACCGGAAGCGTATGCGCTGGAAGAGCCGAGTGCATCTATCGGTGAGGAATTGAAACGTAAGATTCGCATTGCCGCCGGGGGCATTCAAAGTATAGTCAGACTCAGCGAATTGCTCAACCCATTCCGGTTTGGGGTTCTGACATTTCAGTATATTTCTCACCGGGTATTAAGATGGACGCTGGCGCCACTCGCACTTCCATTGGTGTTTATATTAAATATTCTTCTTCTGGATAAAAGTGGCATATACCCTTGGCTATTTGTCACTCAACTTCTTTTTTACGTGGCGGCTCTGGCTGGTTATTTAATGGAAAAACAGCATATCCGACTTAAAATGCTCTTTATCCCATACTATTTCTGCATGATGAACTATGCGGTTTACCTGGGATTTCTTCGCTATATCAAAGGCTCGCAATCGGTAATCTGGGAAAAATCAGCGCGTAGAAACGGCTAAGGGTTTTCGAAAAAATCCACGGATCGATTCACAAACATAGTTTATTTCAGTCTCGCCAAGCCCCGGATAAATCGGGAGACTCAGCTCCGAATTGCAGACAGATTCTGCTATGGGAAAATCACCCTTTTTATAACCCAGCCATTTAAAAGATTGCTGAAGATGGATTGGCAACTCATAGTGAATCAGCGTATCGATTTCTTTTTCGGCCAGGTACTTTTTCTGATCCACTCTTTTCGACGTGAGGATAGGATAAATATGCCGCACATTCAGCGCTTCGGGCAGTGTTTGCTGAAAACTGATATCACCAACACCACGCAGTCGTTCCTCATACACAGCTGCAATGCGCATCCGCTCAGCATTCCACCTGGCAAGGTGCCGGAGTTTAACCGAAAGCAAAACGGCTTGTAATTCATCGAGCCTGCTGTTGATGCCCGGCTCAATAAAATTCGTGGTTTTTCCATAGTTGCGCCAGGCCCTGGCTTTTGCCGCCAGTTCATCATTATCAGTGGTAATCATGCCGCCATCACCAAGTGCGCCGAGGTTTTTGGTGGGATAAAAACTGGTCGCATTGATTATTCCTAAAGAGCCTGTCTTTCGGCTGTCTACTTCAGCACCGTGGGCCTGGGCATTATCTTCGATAATGGGAATTTGATGATTTTTTGCCAGCATCATCATCTCAGTCATGTCGCAAGGATTACCGTAGAGATGTACCGGTATAATGGCCCTAGTCTTTTTATTGATTTTCCTCTCCACATCCAGTGGATCGATTGTTAAGTTATCGGGATGGATATCAGCCAAAACCGGCCTTGCACCCGCATTTTGTACTGCCAAAGCCGTCGCAATGAAAGTATGTGCCGGAAAGATAACCTCATCACCTTGCCCGATGCCCAGCGTTTTCAAGGCAATGAATATTGCATCATGGCCATTCCCGACGCCGATGGCATGCTTCACCTGGTTGAAGGCTGCGTATTCCTTTTCAAATATCGCGAGTCCTGCGCCAAGGATATAATCCTGCGCATCGTAAAAGCGCTCAAACTCCAGCAGCATTTCCCGCTTCAGTTCAGGATGGATATGGAGGAATGGGATATACGGAACCTTCGTCATGGATATTATGCGCTTTCGCGACTAAAAATACAACTTAATGTCAACATGCCGCTTGTTTCAATTACAATCGCTTTTCCGGCTCTCTTACTAAGCTCCTCCTGATCATAATTCTAAATTCAATTGTTCGACTGTTCAATTGTTCTTAATTCACTTATACTCCACCCCCTCCGCATGGATAATGGCGATTTTTCCATTGTAAACACTCGTCACTTTTTCACCGTGAATCACGAAGTTGTCGAGCGTTACGCTTTTGATTTTGTGCTTTTCGTCAAATCCCATGATAAGCGATGATGGGAAGATGTCGCCTTCAACGTTGATGTTTTTGAAATACACATCTTCAATATATCCGCGCTTCTTGTCTTTGCTGTATTGGGAATTCAGTATTTTAAAATCGATCAGATATCCATGAGAATCCTCGACCCGGATATCCTCATAGCGCACATTTTTCACTACTGCCCTGTCGCCATTGTGGATAGTGAAAGTGCCTTCGTTAAGTCCTTCCACATGGATGAGGTCAATATTTTTGAAGAGGATATTCTTAATGGTATCAGATCTTGTCTCAAAACCAATCTCCAGTCCATTGCCCCACACGCCATTCCATAGCACGCTATTTTGAACAACGATGTCATCGACATTTGCACCCGTATCGAACTTGCTGAAATAGCCCACTCCGCCCTTTATAGCGATACAGTCATCTTTTGTACGAATGAAGCACCCATCCACCAGCACATGCTGCGAACCGACAATATCGATGCCGTCGTCCCAGTCGTTTTCAGAAACGAGTTTGATATTGCGATAAGTGACATTTTTGGAGCCATACAAACCACAGGTCCAATGCCGGCTTTCGGTGAGGATGATGCCCTCGATCAGCACGTTTTCACATTGGTTGATTTCAATCGGCCTGACTTTCCCTTTCAGGGTGCGACTGTTATCGAGTATGCCCCGGCCGCGTATGGTGATGTTTTTGCCCTTATCCGTCATAAACTGTCCGCGGACAATGGCGCCGCCTTCGATGTAGACCGTCTGGTCGCTTTTCAGGTGAACCATTCCCGGCTCATGGATTTTACCCGATTCGAAGAAGATCACATTCTTTGCATCCCTTGGCGGAATGTTCGTTTCCATCGGATTGGCAAAAATGAACAATGGTCTTTTAATGTTTTTGTTCACCTCCACGCTGATGTTGGCGGGATTCTCCAGGGTGAAATGGATCTCATCGCGGTAAACCGACGATGGGATTTTGATGCTAAGTGGACGGATATCGTGGTTGTATATGGGTCGATTACAAATTACTTTGATATCCACCTTGCCGGAAAAGGAAAAGTAAGCCACGGCAGCAGCGCGGGTGTTATAGACGAAAACCTTTTGCCCATTCACGAGCAACTCAAAGTCATTGGCAGCCTCGGCATTTTCCGGGGCCGGGTAATTCACGAATTCGTCAGCGAAGGATGCGGTGGCCAACAGTATTACAGCGATTAACAGGAGCGGGCGTTTCATGACAGAGGTTTAAAAGTGAGCAATATTAATCAGAGTAGAAATATAGGAAAATGTCCCCTGCTGATTGTAGATTTATGGAGGCTAATTGAGATCAAATGGCCGAAAAAATATAGGTTATTTTAGAACTACACGGCAATGACAACAAAACTAATTTTCATATTGACACTTATTGTAGTTGTAACAAGCTGTGAAAATGTTCGACAAAACGACCAAACTTCCCAACCTGACCGTGATACAACAAATCAAAATAGTTTGACCAACAATTCGTCTGACAATTTTGAAATAATTGAAATAAATTGTGACTCTATCTATAAGGACAAAGGAATTAGGATAAAACTTGTTCCGGTAGACAGTAAAGCTAATAATGAACCTGAAAACAAATTCATATTTCATATAATCAAACAACAGAACGGACAACAATCTGAAATCTTTTGGGACACAATTGAAAGCACAGTTTAGGAAGTAAAGTTCGCTGACTTTAACAACGACAACGTTAAAGACATTCTAATTCAAAATATTTCAGATATAAGAAGCAATTGGACTTATTACCTATATATCGTTGACAAAAACGCAAACTCGATAAGAAAAGTAAAAGGATTTGAAAAAATCAAAAACCCAAATTACCTTCCAAAACATGACCTAATAGACAATATGGTTATGTCTGGACGAAATTGGACAGGCTTTTACAAAATCTTAGGCGACACTATAAAGGACTTTAAAATCGTAATCTATGAAAGAGATGACGAAAATGGAAAAAACACTTATGATGGAGACTACAAGAAAGTAATAAATAAAATAATGACGAATGAGAAAAACAGCCTATTAACGGCACCCACCCAAAAGTGGCTGTTCAGTTCTTAAATGAAGCTTTGTACCCCGCATCATCATTAGTGGTAAAAACCACCCATAGCAAATCTGCAAGCAGTTATAGTGCATGGTTTTCGGACGATTTAGAGACACTTATTAAATACAAATCACAAAGTATATCCTGCCTCATCTGGCAAAATCTTCCCAACTTCTCGATTATTGAATTCGGGTGTTAAAAGATTTCTACCTGCAGCAGGCAGGTGCTATCCCGAATCTATGTTTTACATTGATTTTGATTAATAAGTACTTACATTTGTACTTGTTTAATTACTTAAATGATGTTTGTATGATAGCTATGAATTATACTGAATTCAGAACCGGGTTGAAAAAATTCCTTGATGAGGTCGAAAATAATCATGAAACATTAATCATAAAGCGGGGAACAGGAAAGGGAACGGTGCTGTTGTCGTTGGAGGAATATAATTCTATCATCGAAACTATGCATCTGTTGAGTTTTAAATCAAATGCCGAAAGATTATATGAATCAATAAACCAGATGAAAGCCGGTAAGATAGTTCGCAATGAAATAATCGAAGGCTAATGACGATTTCGTTCTCCGAAAATGCCTGGGAAGACTATATTTCCTGGTTAAATGAAGACAAGAAGATGCTGAAAAAAATTAATGACTTAATAAAAGATATTCAGCGACATCCATTTGACGGAATAGGCAAACCCGAACCATTACGATTTGATTTAAAAGGATATTGGTCAAGGCGAATAGATAGGGAGCATCGGTTAGTTTATCAGGTTATTGACAACGAATTACTCGTTTATGCATGCCGATACCATTATGATAAATAATCCAGGCAGCCAGCAATAGTTTGGCCCCAATGGAATTACCATCATTATTAAGATAATCGAACTCCGGGTAGGCGGCGAATGGTAACAGACTTTTCAGGTCTATTGATCTAATAACTTTAGAATAGTCACCGGTCCCAATAATCCGGAGGTAAGCGGTTCTGTAAAGTTGAATGACCGCATCGACTGTTCCGTGGTAAACGTATATCTGCCGGTTTTATATTCCTTTCCTCCCATCAATCCATTCTCAAACTTTACCGTTCTCACGTTGGCATCCGGTGCAAGCCGATCGCCAAACAGGCGGTTTATCCATCGGTTCGCAATTTCGATTTCTAGGTAATTTTCACCCTGAATCAATGCATCGGTAATGTCAATTCGCCACGGCGCACACCATACCACACCGACATCCTGTCCATTTAACCGAACTCTGGCAATGTCATGAACTTCCCCGAGGTCGATATCAAAGTTATGATCATTGACGTCATCCATTGTAAATGTCTTTTTATATGTAGCAATGCCGGAATAGTACTTAATTCCCCTCAATTCATGTTGAGTCCAATCACTTAACTGGTCAAATTCAATATTTTCTGGGCCTCCGAATTTTGGGTCGAACGATACGCTCCAGGCGCCTTCCAATGTCAGGTGTTCACCGAATGCGGGGAAGTTGGGCCTATTAATTTCATTAAGTACGGCGTGTTTTTCGCCATCGGTGAATGTGATGAAGAAACTTTCGTAAGGAAAAAATTCCAAAGGAATTGTCGTGGTTCCATCCGACATTGAATAGCTGGATATTTCTCTGGTTTCACCCGTGGTGGTTATCCATAATTCAGGTATGCCCGTGGCACGGAATGTACAGTTGGTGGTCTGGAATGAGTCGGTCCTGTTGGCAACAAAATAGATGTCCATGTCCGCTGTTTTGCGGTGTCCATATCGGATGGAATTGTTTTCTGATTTAAAATCCTCTGTAATATCCAGTTGGGCCAATAGCTTAACTGTGTTTTCAAAAGATGGATAAAGAACATCTTCCGGGAGATTGGTAAGTACTCCTCCCCAATAAACCGTTCCTTTTCCATACTTTCTTTCACTTTCTTCACAAGGTGTGTCCAGTGTTCCCCAAAGTTCTTCTGCCATCTTTCGAACTTTGGCATCGCAATCGGGATAGTCTGTGAGACTTGGTGACTTTAGCAGTGGGGCGCCAATTATTTTGGCTCCTGCCTTTACCATCGAAGTGATTTTTTCGAGCAACTCCGGTGTCATAGTCTGGAAATTGGGAAGCACCATTATTTCATAAGACGAAGCGCCACGAAAAACAATCTTGCCTTTTTCAACACTGGCCCTTTCCATGAGCATTTTAGGGGAGCACCCATCAAAACCAAAGCCCAGCTTATCGGGGATAGCACCATTCTCCGCAAGCGCATGGGCTGGCTGGGTAAAAACCATGGGCGCACCCTCCGGGGTCAGATAAAGAATATCGGAAACAGCCTGCCCCTGTTGCATCATATGCGAGCACCGGCTTATGTACTGATGATACGCACTAACCATTGGCCACCAGGTTTGGCCCCGATCCCAATGAACGCCATAGGGCCCCATTGTCATTCCGGGACGGTGTTCGTCACCCAGGGGTTTGTGAGCAAAGGTGTGGTAAAAAAAGCGGTTGACACCCAGGGCCAGCGCCCAGTCGCTCTGGTCTTTCATCGCCCATGGATATTCCTGCCATGCCTCGTCGTTGTCAGAAGTAAAGGCCTCAGCAGCCACAACCGGCTGACCAGTAATGTGTGAAATGGAAGTGGCCTCTATGACCGAATATGCAGTGTGGTATCCAAATCTTTTGCTCCAGAATTCCGCCATGATCACGTCGGCTACTGCACCCAGATCGAGGTCACCGGCAGGATTCATATCGTAGGGCTCTATGGTAAGTTCCAATCCATTTTTATGGGCATATTCTTTGGCAAATTCAGCATGGTTGTCCAACAGTAATTCCTGGCAGGTCTTGCGAAGATCCCAGAGAAAGCGCTCCGTAATCTCAACACTTTTTACCACGCGACCTGTGTAGGCAAGGAAATACGGTTCTGGATTATATCCCCGCCTTTTTTCAAACTCCGAAGCCAATTCGTCGGTCCAGTTTTGAGCGCCACTTTCCCAACTATCCATATGAAATCCCGTCCAACCGGCGCCTGCTTTTCGGGGTGAGGTTTTTTTCAATAAGACATCAGTAAAGTTTGCCAGGTGGTTTGCGAATGCGCTGCTATCCAATTTATCGCTTTCCAGGCCGATGGCTGGTTCAGGTGCGGGACGTGTACTCGCGCCGGTCACTCTTGCTCCCATTCTGATAATTGTCCATTCTCCTGCAGGAGCATTCCAGACAAGACGCCCGTCAGCCTGCAAGTGCTCCGACAGGTCTATAATATCACCGGGATTTAAGCTGTTTTCGCTTTCCTCATAATTTGCCGGCGAAGGCAAATAAGGCACTACATTGGGTTTGGATGAATAAGGATCCCGCTCATAAAGTGCTTTCTGATTGATATCAGTAATTGCCGGAATTGTCGCACCAGGAATAGCATAGACGGCTATATCCTTATAGTATTCATCCTGCAATTTATGCCACGGTGTACTCCGTTGCTCAGGAACCGGAAGAACCATGCTTACCGTTTTGCCACCCTGAACATTTATTTCGCTGTGTACCAGGTGTCGCATCGCTTCTTCGGGTTTCACCCATGGACCTCCGCTACCACACCAGCCGGGCCCTGCCCCCATCAATATTTTTATGTCCAACCTTTCCGCTTCCCTCACAGCATGCAAAAATAAATCCTGCCATTCCTCACTCATAAAATCGATTGGCCCTCGCGGCACGCCAATTCCCACTTCAAGGAATACAACATTAGCTATCCCCGCCTCCTTCATCGATTCCAGGTCTTTGGTCATTTCTTCCCGGCTGAGGTTTCCGTCCATAAAATACCAGTACACACCCGGATAGGCCGTGAGCGGTGGGTTTTTAAACTGCAGTTTTAATGAGTCAGAAGCACTTTGAATAGCAATTGTGTCCCTGGTCGAATTGGCACAATTCAAAAAGGTTAAACATTCAATGCAGATAATCAGGCAAATCCAGTAGTGAGGTTTCATATACCTGTATGTTAAGTATGACCCATATTATAAAAAGATGCTCAGAATTCATGGATTTTCAAGGGAATTGTTTGGCCCATCGCTCAATATAAAAGTGGATCTGAATTTACTTCACTGAACTATGAAAATGTCAGTTAGTGATGGTAGATTTATGGAGGCTAATTGGGTGGGTAGTTCCGTGGGCGATATTAACTCGCATAAATGAAGTTTTTTGGTAAAAACATTCCATTATCATAAGATGGTTACAAATTCTTGATACCTTCAAACAGTAAATGTATGTTCATGGATAGACATTTAAGACCACTATTATTCATTATTATACTCTTTGTAACGAATTCCACTTATGGTCAACAAGCATATAAATGGACAGATGCCGACCGCAAATTTTTAGTTGATAATCTTGAAAGGACCAAGCTGGAAATTATAAGAGAGACTGAGGGTTTAACGACAGAGCAATGGGCATATAAGGAAGATTCAACCAAATGGTCTATTGGACAAGTACTTGAACATTTGGGCTTGTATGAAAGAATTTTTGCACAGGAATCAGATATTATGCTTAGCTCCAACCCTGAACCACTACTTGATAGTCTTTCACTACCTGACACAGCTTATATTAATTGGATGAATGACCCAAGTCCTCACAAGGCCGAATGGAATGCTGAACCCTTAGGATTTATTAATGGGATAGATAATCTTACTTTCTACTTATTTGGAAGAAATCATATAATTGATTTCATAAAGAATACGACATATGACTTGAAGGCTCACTTTACTTATCGGTGGGGAGATGAAAAAAGAAGAAGCATACATGCCTTAATGGTTGTTCATTTTGGACATACCGATAGGCATATAAGACAAATTAAGAGAATTAAAAGCGACCCTAAATTTCCAAAGTAACTCTGCAGCCCTTTCCTGCGCGCATTTAGCGCAGCATAATCCATGTCACAGGTATGCAATGATGGGATGCCCAGAAACATCCACGAACGTAAAGCCCCGAAAACCCTCAGCCCTCGCACCTCAAGTGCCCGTATGAAAATTTACTTCGCTGAACTATAGAAAAATATCCCCCGCGGATGGTAGATTTATGGAGGTTTGGTTCGCATCCGGCCATTTTTTCACTCAAACTACTATACATCATGAGAATGCTTTCCTCCATGTTGAGATGTTCGCTCATCAGCTTATTGGTTTTCAATTCGCTTTACGCCCAGCAAAAATCGTCTGTTCGCGTTTGGGAAGAGCCATTGACGATCCCTACCTATCTCATTGAGCCTTCCGAGAAGAGCCCGATGTTTTTCAGAAACCAATCATACCAGGGCGCCAGCCGCGTCATTTATCCTTACGCTTTGCAGGATAACCTCAGCAATGTGAAGGAAAATAAAGTGTATAAGGCATTGTACCTGGAAAATGAATACATCAAACTGTGCGTTCTACCGGAAATCGGTGGTAGGCTGTTCTACGCGACGGACAAGACCAACGGCTATGAAATATTCTACCGCCAGCACGTCATTAAGCCCGCAAATATCGGCATGCTCGGAGCATGGATTTCCGGCGGAATTGAATTCTGCGTATTCCACCACCATCGCGCCTCGACCAATATCCCCGTCGATTATAAATTGGTGCAGAATGATGACGGCAGCGCTACCATCTGGATCGGCGAAACGGAGCCGCGCCAACGCATGAAATGGTCGCTGGGCATCAGCCTCTTTCCGGGCAAGTCGCTGATCGAAGTGGACGGGCGACTTATAAACCCAACCGAAACCACCAACTCGATCCTCTATTGGGCCAATGTGGCCACGCATGTCAACGACGACTATCAGGTGATCTTCCCGCCGAGTACAGATTTTGCCGTGTATCATGCCAAAAACAGTTTCGCACACTGGCCCATCACCACGGAGACTTATGAAGGTTATGATTATTATAAAAACTCCATTGACGCCAGTTGGTGGAAAAACCATCCAAATCCCATCAGCTTTTTCGCGCACGATATCAAAGATGGATTCCTTGCGGGATATGACTATGGAAAACACGCCGGCACCATGCACGTGGGCAACCGGCACATCGTGGCAGGAGCCAAATTGTGGGAATGGGGCCCGGGAGCATATGGCTCAATGTGGGATTCGAAAGTGCTTACTGACAGTGACGGTCCTTACGCTGAATTGATGGCCGGAGCATATTCTGACAATCAGCCCGATTACAGTTGGCTGAAACCGTATGAAGTGAAAACTTTCAAGCAATATTGGTTTCCTATCCGCGATTCGGAGGGGGCGTCGTTCGCCAACCTTTACGGGATGGTGAATCTGAAGCAGCCGGATCCAAAGCAATTATTGTTAGCGGCCAATGCTACATCGGCAATGAATAAAGCCAAGGTTGTCTTGACGGAAAAAGGCAAAGTACTGTTTGAAAAAACAATCGATATTGCCCCAGACAAACCATTCAGCCAAAAAATTGCTGTAACTCCTGAGATCGATATATACACCCTTCGCCTTTCTTTGTTTTCACCCGATGGAAAAGAACTGATTTTTTACCAGCCAAAGAAGAAAAAGGAAGGTTTACCGCTGCCGGAAATCGTAAATCCGCCAGCCGAACCGAAAGACATCGCCACCGTGGAAGAGCTCTACTTTACAGGGCTGCGCATCCGGCAATTCCATAATGCGAGGCTTGATCCAATCGATTACTTCCTTGAAGGATTAAAGCGCGATTCGCTGGATACCCGGTGCAACAATGAGATGGTGCTATATCACAAACAGAAAGGCGAATATGATCTTGCCGCCGGTTATTTCCGCAAGGCTATCTACCGGCTGGCAAAGGACTACACACGACCTCTGAACTGTGAACCATTTTATCACCTGGGAAATGTGCTGAAAGCCCAGGGCAAACTCGCCGACGCCTACGATACCCTCTATCGTGCGGCATGGGACCAGGCCTTTGCGTCGGCAGCATATTTCAACCT
>JBGSYX010000339.1:0-17367 GCA_041750735.1 Cyclobacteriaceae bacterium | reverse complement strand
TCTGCTTGCAACACACCGCGTTCTACAAGGCTGTATTCAAACAATTCAAAGAACCGATCATCAATTTTGTAGGAGTAAAGGTGTTGCCCAAGTGGTAACTTCGAAATATGAATATCGAATTCTTTATGCAAATTCATACCCCTCCAAAATTTCAGAGCGCAAATGTAGAAATCTATTCTGAATTAATGAAACAGACAGCCTTTTTAATCTTGCCGAAGGTTACTTTTTCTAATTTTCACCGTTTCAGACGCTGTGTATAGTGCTTCCAACATCGATTCCGGGTTTGCCAGATTTTTCCCCGCAAGCGAATAAGCCGTGCCATGATCTGGTGATGTACGTACTTTGGAAATACCGGCAGTAAAATTCACACCCCGCTCAAATCCAAGCATTTTAAATGGTATAAGGCCCTGATCGTGGTACATGGCTAATATGCCGTCAAATTTTTTAAATTCCATAGACCCAAAAAAACCATCAGAAGGAAAAGGCCCAAAAACAAGGTGACCTTTTTCTTTGAATTCCTTTATTACAGGTTCGATGATATCGATCTCCTCGTTTCCAAGGAGGCCATTTTCTCCGGCATGCGGATTAAGCGACAATACCGCAACGCGTGGTTTAGCCTGCCCAAAATCATTTTTAAGGGTTTTTATGAGCAAATGAAGTTTAGCCGACAGACCCGACTTGGACAGATTTTCACTCACCTTTTGCAATGGGATATGTGCCGTTACCACGCCAATCCTCACGTCATCAGAAACCATAAGCATTAAGCTGTCCTTCTCCCCAAGTTCTTTGGTGATGTAATCGGTATGCCCAATGAATTTAAAATCATCCATCTGAATATTTTTCTTATTGATTGGACCCGTCACCAATGCATCGATTTTATCTTCTTTCAGGTAATTCATCGCCTCTACAAGCGCTAAATATGCGCAGTTGCCTGCCTCCGGGGTTACCTGGCCCACTTTTATTTCGATGGTATCCTGCCAGCAATTGATGATATTTATTTTTTTCTGGTTCAGCTCATCAATGGATTTTATCTGATTATAGTGAAAATCATCTAGGTTCAGCATCTTCCGATAGTATGACAGTACTTTTGAAGACCCGAAGATCAAGGGTGTCATATGGTTCAGAATGCGGCTGTCGGATAAAGCCTTGATTATTACCTCAGGACCAATTCCATTGATATCGCCAAGGGTAATGCCAACAATCGGCTTATCGCCTAAATGCTTTTTATGTGGATTATCCATTATACTTTAAGTTATTGCACCCGAATGGTGATTCATTCAGATCGTATTTATTTGAATAATAATCTGCAATTTGCGAGGGCAATTTAAAGGTAATTTCAATATGCATGGGATACGACCAAAAAAGTTTTTAGGTCAACATTTTCTCAGGGACAATAACATAGCCAGTAAGATCGTCGAAAGTCTTTCCCTGGATAACCCGGTGGTGATAGAAATTGGGCCGGGAACAGGCGTTCTCACCAGGTTTTTAATTGAGCGGCCTATTGAAAAACTCATCCTCGTAGAAATAGACCGTGACTCCAACGAATATTTAAAAACTCATTATACAGGTTCCCATTTCCAGTTGATAGAGCATGATTTTCTGAAACTGACCCTCAGCGATTATACTGATGGGAATATATCGATTATTGGCAATTTTCCATACCATATATCAAGTCAGATTTTTTTTAAAATACTAGAAAATACAGCCCAGGTAGAAGAGGTGATCTGCATGGTTCAGAAGGAGGTTGCAGATCGTATCTGTGCGCCGTCGGGCAACAAGACCTATGGTATTCTTAGCGTCCTGTTAGGAGCGTGGTATGAACCTAAAGCGCTTTTGAAAGTGCCTCCGGGGGTATTCGAGCCTCCGCCCAAAGTGCAATCGGCCGTGATGTCTTTGAAGCGTAGGCCAATAGCTCCGGAAATCCATGATGTAGCCTTATTTAAAAAAATAGTGAAACAGGGTTTTCAAAACCGTCGAAAAACATTGCGCAACGCCTTAAAACCAATATTTTTGCCGGTGGAGTTAACTTCGACCGATCTCTTCGACAAACGCGCAGAACAGCTTTCGGTTAATGATTTTATTCAATTAGCAAACACGGCCTACAGTTGGAAAAATTAGCTTCTTTCCAGTTTTCACAGGAATTTCTTGATCGCTTCAATGAAGCAATTGAGGAACGAAATGACGCTTTTATCAAGGAGAGCCTTGAGTCAGCTCGCCACGAAGACGTGTCCCTGTTACTGGAAGAATTTGACCCTGAAGATTCCAAATATGTCCTTGAACTACTCGAGAAGGAAGTGGCTTCGGATGTCATAGAAGACCTGGATGAAGACACACGATCTGAGATTTTAACAACGCTGAATCCAAAGGAAATTGCTGAGTATATCGACCGAATCGAAACGGACGACGCAACCGACATACTCAATGATTTGCCGGTAAAAATCCGAGAGGAAGTCATTGCCGGAATTACCAATCCGGAAAAGGCCAATCATATCGTGGAACTCATGCGCTACGAGGAAGATTGCGCCGGAGGTCTCATGGCTAAAGAACTCATCAAAGCTAACTTGAACTGGAACGTAGTTCAGTGTATTGAGGAGATTCGTAATCAAGCAGAAAAAGTAGAGAAATTCTATGCCGTTTACGTTGTGGATGAAAATGACAAACTGCTTGGGAGAGTTGCCTTGAAGGAATTGATCCTGTCGAAATCGAACACCAAAATAGCCGACATCTACAACGATGAAGTGATATCCGTTTTCACGTACCAGGATCAGGACGAGGTTGCCGAGATTATGCAAAAGTATGACATGGAAGCCCTCCCTGTGGTGAATGTTTCGGGGAAACTCGTTGGCCGGATAACCATCGACGACATCGTTGATGTGATTAAAGAGACGGCCGACGAAGAGCGGAATCTTATGGCTGGTATTTCGGAGGACGTAGAACCGGATGATAGCATTTGGCTGCTTTCCCGGGCCCGGCTTCCCTGGCTAATCATCGGTCTTTTGGGTGGAATATTTGGCGCTAAGTTTATTGGCATATTCCAGGATGAATTACAAAAAGTAGCAGCGCTGGCGTTTTTCATTCCGCTTATCATCGCTACAGGTGGAAATGTCGGCGTTCAATCCTCCGCCCTGGTAGTTCAAAGCCTGGCCAGCGTGAATACATTTATTACAGGCCCATGGGGTAAGTTTCTGAAAACACTGCTCGTGGCTATTATAAATGGTCTGGTATTGGCGACAATTATTTTTGCATTTGTCTATCTTTCCTATGATTCTACGCTTGCCTCCGTGGTTGCTGTAGCGCTATTTTCAAACGTCATTTTTGCATCAATGGTGGGCACATTCATACCACTGCTGTTAGATAAATTAGGATTCAATCCGGCGTTGGCATCGGGTCCGTTTATAACAACAGCCATTGATTTAATGGGTCTGGGCTTATATTTCACGGTTGCCCATCTTCTTTATGCAGGGTAGTAATTCAAAAAATTCAAAACAATTAAAAATCCATACACTATCGACTTGCATGAATAAAAAAATACTCATTACTGACACGATCCACGAATGCATTATCCCAATGCTCATAAAAGGTGGCTTTGTAGTTGACTACCTTCCCCGGACTAAGTCGGGAAGAAATACTCAATGTCCTAAAACAATACATTGGTGTAATCATCAGAAGTAAAACCCCTGCAGATCGCGCATTTATGGATGCAGGTGCGCCAAACCTAAAATTTATTGCCCGGTCCGGCGCTGGAATGGATCAGGTAGATCTCGAATACGCCAGTAAAACCGGTATCACACTCCTCAATGCACCGGAAGGCAATCGCGATGCTGTGGCTGAGCATACCGTCGGAATGTTATTGCTACTCATTAACAAACTGAGGGTGGCTGATGCCCAGGTTCGTGACGGTATTTGGGACAGGGAAGGCAATCGCGGCACTGAACTGATGGGTAAAACTTTTGCCATCATTGGCTATGGATTTATGGGTACTGCTGTTTCCAAACGACTCACTGGATTTGGATGCAATGTCATCGCTTACGACAAGTACAAAACTGGTTACGGAAGCGAACTGGTAAAGGAGACAACGCTCGAAGAAGTCTACGATCAGGCCGATATTGTGAGCTTTCACATCCCTCTCACGGCTGAAACGAAGTTTTATGTAAATGATTCATTCATCAGAAAATTCCGAAAAAACATCATCCTGCTCAATACTGCGCGAGGGGAGATAATTCCACTTGAATCGTTAGTTAAAAACCTGAAATCCGGTAAGATATTAGCAGCCGGGCTCGATGTTCTCGAGAATGAACGGATGGATGCATTAAGCGCTCAACAAAAAAACCTGATGAGTGAAATTTCTGCAATGGACCAGGTAATCCTTACACCACACGTTGCAGGATGGACGGTGGAATCCTACATTAAAATCAGTGAAACACTTGGTAGGAAAATTTTAGGTCTTAAATTAGCATTGTCCTAACGGAAATTCATTATCCCAGCCGCCAACTATATATCTTGATTAGTAATGTAAACCAAATAGTGAGCGAACAGAAGTGATATGAAGTCATGGTTTGATGAATTAAGTAAGCGGATGTATGATATCTCCGAGAAGCCCATCCTCACTTCTACCATCGTATTAGTATTCGTCACCATCATTGTAGTAAGTATAAGTATGCCTTACTACTTAAATGAATTTCATACATTTTTTGCACAAGTATTGGCAGAAGCCCATGGTATGATATTCGACATTCTTATCATCGGTATCCTGATATTCTGGCTAAATAAAACCGGTGAAAAAAGATCCCGGATTCGGACTTATAAGGATGAAATCGACGACTTCCGTCTATGGGAATCTGAAGAAGCCGCCTTCCGCACAGTTGGAAACATTAAGCGATTGAACAGACATAAACTTTACAACATCAACCTGGCGCATTCATATCTTGTAAAAACGAACCTGAACTACGTAAAACTCATCGGCGCCAATCTTAATTATGCCAACCTCTTTAACTCAGCTATGATTGACGTGGATCTGGAAAATGCACGACTCAATCAGACCAATTTTGAGAACTGCAATATGAATCAATCGAACTTTACGAAAGCATATGCGAATGGCGCCATTTTCAAGGACGCCTATCTTATTAAGGCAAATTTTGAAAAGGCGTTTTTGATCAAGGCAGATTTCAACAATGCCTTTCTCATGGAGGCGAACCTTCAGGGCGCCTACCTCACCGGAGCTGACTTTACAAACGCTAACCTTTATAAGGCCGACTTGCGCGGTGCCCGAGGTCTTAGCATCGAGTCATTAGCAAATGCCCGGACGCTATATCTTGCCAAATTCGATGATGAAGTAGCGCAAATGATGACACAGGATTATCCTGAACTTGTTGGAAAATAAAAGGATTTAAATCGTTTTTATCCGCTTTATTAATTTTTCGCTCCCTCCGGCAACAACACGGCTCAATCCCCGCATGGCAAGTTGATCATCTTGAATCATGGAAATTTCGATATTTTTCCAATCTTGGATATGCTCTGCCATCAACCGGTGAGGATAGTGTCGTTCTCCTGTGCGCATGTTCAACCATAACTCGAAAGGTGGCAGGGAATCGGTTTCTTCAAAACCAAGGGAGCGGTAAGCATTACCGCCCGGCCAATCGGTATCCCGATACGTCATTATATCATCCGGCTTTTGCTGGTCAATAAAAAAGGCAATCAGTTTACTCAAACCTCCTACAACCGTATAACCATTTTTATTGCAGAATCTCAGCAATTCACTGGAATTGTAGTTGACTCCCTCGCGCACCATTGGGCGACTCTTTGAAAACGCAGCCACAGCGACGAGTTCCTCTTTGTAATAAAGTCCATACCTGAACCTGGCCTTTAACGGTACATGCAAATGGTTTTTTTCCAGAAAAGCCACCATAGTTGTAGAATCTAAGGAGCGAATAACCGTCTGACGCCCATGGATTTTTATTGATTTTCCCAAACAAGAAAGTAAACGTGACACTATTATTTCACGCTTATATCGCCACTGATCCTCCCATAGATGGATAATCGGTACGTCATGAACCTGGGATAATGAAACGCGTTTTTGGAAGTTCATTTCAGCATTTATCGAAGCAGTATAAAGCGCGATTCCCAGATCGTGCGATGGCAGAAATAAGTCCAGTTCTCCGATTGAAGGTATCGACCATCTTCGAATGATATCATCTACCTGGTATGTTCCGATTAAGAATTCTTCTACTTCATTATGAAATTCGAACATACCAAACCTTCGTTTATCTTTCTAGTTTATCGATAAATACTCATTGCCAAAATACGTATTCGCATTGACTTTCAGAAAGAAAAGTATATTTCCAGGCTTTGTGCAACGACTACAATTTGCCTCTTAGCCTGAAGCTGACTATATTGAATGTGATTTCGCAGTGCCAAAAGAACACACCATGAAAAAAGATAGAATCACCAGAAGGAAGTTTATAACCAATGTTTCAGCCGGGAGCGCCTTGTTGCTTGCTAATAGCGCGATAGCTGGAACTCTTGTTCAGCAAAAAATTGTTGATCCGTTCCAGACTATCACCCTGGGAAATACCGGCATTAAAACCTCCTTTATTGGTATGGGTACCGGTGTGAGCGGAGGCGATAGAAAATGCGCTTTAATTCGGGCAGGTCGCGACAAGGCGATTTCAATGGTAAAATACGCCTACGACAGAGGCGTACGATTGTTCGATACAGCAGATATCTACGGAACTCATGATTTTGTAGCTGAAGCGCTGCGCAGAGTTCCCCGTGAAAGTTATACCCTAACTTCAAAAATATGGTTCAGGCCAGGTGGCATTCCCGAAACGGAAAGACCCGATGCCAATGTGGTAGTTGACCGATTCAGAAAAGAACTTCGAACCGACTATATCGACATTATGCAGATTCATTGTATGGAGACAACCAACTGGACCGACGAGATGAAAAAGCAGATGGACATCCTTCAGGGACTCAAGGAAAAAGGCATTATCAGATCACATGGCGTATCAATTCATACACTCGACGCACTGGAAGCTTGCGTGGATTCGCCCTGGGTGGATATAGTTCACACACGCATCAATGCTTTTGGAGATACCATGGATAACAGCGATCCGGAAAAGGTACTTTCCGTAATAAAGCGGATTCACGATGCCGGCAAAGGTGTAATTGGCATGAAACTCATTGGCAATGGCAACTTCCGTAATGATCCGGAGAAAATTAATAAGTCTCTCAATTATGTTCTCAATTCGGGAGCGGTAGATATGGTCATCGTCGGATTCGATGAACATTGGCAGATCGACAACTACGCCGAACGTGTCAGAAATGCTCTGAAATCCATGTCATGATCAAAAGACACTTTTTACCTATTCACCCAAAAACCCCAGTTTGATGAAAACATTTGCGCTACTTTTTTTAACTGTAACCTTGGCTTGCTCTCAAAAACCAGCCAGTATCATTGCCGATGGCGCTGTCCTTGAAAAACTCGCCGGGGATTTTGCATTTACGGAGGGCCCTGCTTCGGATAAAGCAGGTAATGTGTATTTTACCGATCAGCCAAATGACAGGATTCTAGTCTGGACTATTGATGAAAAATTGACGACATGGATGCAGCCATCAGGAAGGTCAAACGGACTGTGCTTCGACGCGCAGGGAAATCTGTGGTCATGCGCGGATGAAAAAAATGAGCTCTGGCTCATTGACCAAAACAAGCAGATAACAGTATTGTTGGATAATTATGGTGGCAACAAACTCAATGGCCCGAATGATGTGTGGGTCGCGCCGGATGGCAGCGCCTTTTTTTCAGACCCATACTACCAGCGACCATGGTGGGAAAGAGACACAACACAGCAAAGTTGCCAGGGAGTGTATTATTTATCCCCAGATCATCAGAATCTTGTTCGTGTAGTTGACGACCTGATGCAACCGAATGGAATCATCGGCACTCCGGATGGAAAACTTTTATATATCACGGATATCAAGGACAGTAAAACATACCGGTATCAGGTTGGCGCCAATGGTCAACTGACGGATAAACAACTATTCTGTGAAATGGGCTCGGACGGTATGACACTGGACAATCAGGGCAATCTGTATCTAACCAATGCCAAAGGGGTGGTAGTATTTGACAAAGCAGGAACCCAAATTGTAGAAATACCGACGCCCGAACCCTGGACTGCTAATATTTGTTTCGGCGGCAGTGATATGAAAAGTCTGTTCATTACTGCAAAATCCGGACTCTACCGGATGAAAATGAATGTGAGCGGAGTTGGTAGCCAGTAGGCGATAACGCAAAAATTCCATCCGCCCTCAGAGTTATCCGAAGGAAACTCTGAGGCTTCCTTTACTTCCATGAAATGACGAATTTCAATATCCCCCAATTCACCTAATTCGTAAAATCTGGCACTCGAATATTCATAGCTCAAATAGTCTTCCGCCAAGTTCCATTTTCCGCTTACCGGGTTGCGGTGAATATAGTCAAGAACCCTCAAGATTTCCGCACTACCTACTACTTCTTTCCCATCAAATGACAAACGAAATACCTGATGTTTCTTTCCCTTTTGCCTTTCGTTCTCCTGAACTCCTTTCGTCAGAACCCTCAGTATCTCCTCTTTATTTTGCTTCCGTAACCTTGCAACAATCTCATATGTCAAAAACCGTTTTGCTTCGCCCAACACATGATTCAATCCTTTTTACCAATCTTCTACATAGACAAGTAGATGTATATGGTTTGGCATAAATACATAACCGCAATTAATAATCCCCCGCTTACTGATCTCCTTTATCCACCCTGGTAAATAATCATAAATCCGGGTCTTTTCGATGAGTTGAAGCCAGCGATAACAGGTAAAAGTCACAAAGTAAAAAGTACTTTTCCTGTTGTGTTGAAAATGAGTGGACATCAGACCAAGATACTATGTTTTTTAACTTTTATATGGGTAAAGTGCCATTCTGGTTGTTTGCCTCAGAGTTTCCTGCGGATAACTCTGAGGGGGATTAGAGGTGTCCCGCGAGTTGGTTATTTGAAGAATTTACCTACCCACTTTTGATCAGTATTTTTACGAAAGACCACAATCTCACTTTTTCCAGATTCCTTTAAAATTGAATCTCCTACACAAACATACTGGGAGATTTTCTGCTCAGGGATATTTAGATCGATCCAATCTTCACCGATCTTTATATCAGGTAATCCCCTTCTATTTTCTTGAATTCTTATGTTTGAAATTACTCCATGAAATTCACGATTTAAATATTCTCTATTGTCTTTTCTAATAGAAACAATTATATCAATTGCTCCAACAATAAAAACCACAAGAATTAGAAAAAGCGAGTACTTTTTGAAAGATTTCATTTTTTTATTTGTCACATTCCAAGCGCTAGTCATGCCTGCAATGAATAAATCTGCGGCTTGTGCCCGCAAGCGCATTAATGTCTTTGACCTGTTATTTATGTCAGCTTAGTAGCTGCCAACCATCATCTTGACATCAGTCAAGAACCTTTATTTCCACCTTCCTGAACTCCACCGGGTGGCTTTCGGACTGGAGCGAAATGGTGCCTGAACTTAACATCAATTCATCGTTCACGATAAGTTTTTTACCATCAGGATCTTTGGGGTCAAGCTGCGGATTATTATAATCGAGTACCAGGTCGCCGTTGATAAAATGCTTTATAATTTCATTACCTCGAACCTCTACCTCGGCTACCACCCACTGCTCTCCATGATAGGTTTTGGAGCCACTTTCTGTGCAATGCCGCTCAATAAGTTCGCCATCGATGACCACGTTGGTACCGGGCGTACAAAGATTGCCGGTAGTCCGGGGATCTTTTCCATTGCCTGCCAGAAGTTTCACTTCGATGGAGACCGGGAAATTCTGGTCTTTCGTCATGGATTCTAGCGTCTGGCCATGAACCATGATGCCGGAGTTTCTGATGGCCCAGCCAGGCCCGCCCGGGCACTGCTCACCAGTAAACCGGTATTCTACTCTAATAATATAGTTACTGAATGATTTCTCATAGAAAAGGTGCCCGAAGCGCTCATCAAATTTATCATACGCTTCATATGACACTTTAAGAATTCCATTTTCAACATGGAAAGTGTTGCCGAAATTATCTCCTGATTCATAGCCACAGATTTTTGGAGTCCACCCGGTGAGGTCCTTCCCATTGAAGAGTTGAATCCACTCATCGCCGGAATTCTGTGCCATACACAGAGTTGACAGGAACAATATGATGTGTGTTGCTGGTACGAAGTGCTTGGTTTTCATTATTTCCATGATTAAAGAGTGAATATGGTGAATCGATTAAAAATATCAGGTTTATATTTTAGCGAACTTCTATTCAATAATAAGCAATACTGCAAAAAAAACCTGAACCGGGTGGTTTGATTTGTTTGCTATCATCGAGAAAGTGTTTCATCGATTACGTAATTGCTTACTAATAATCTCTTCTTCGATCTATGACATCCATAATTCTTTAGAAGGCATATATTATTCCGGGAATCTAGTATTTAGAAAAATTTTTATTAAAATTCTCACCCATATTGATGGTTGACAGAATCAAGCTTCATGAACTCGGATAACACTAGACCGATTCTTTTTGTTATTTTCGCTCATGAAAGGGGAATTGCTCAATGAAAGAGGCCGACCGCAGGGAAGAGTTCGAGTTATTAACCAGGTTAAAGTCTGGCGATGAGGCAGCATTCCGACTGTTTTTTACAAAACACTCAGGACAAGTTTATCGGGTCGCAAATCATTATCTGGGCTACCGGGAAGAAAGTCTGGAAATAACCCAGGAGGTATTTATGAAGCTTTGGGTAAATCGCCATAAACTGATGCCGGAATTGCCCTTGATCCCATACCTCATTAAAATTGCCAAAAACATAATTCTCAATAAGGCAAAACGAAAACTCCTCGAAAGAGCATACCTTCAGAACCTCGAATTTCAGCCCTACGACAAAGCTGAAAGCCTTGAAAATCAACTACATTTTACAGAAGTAAAAACACTTGTTGAAGAGCAGGTTAACCAATTTCCCAATAAAAGAAAGGAAATATTTATTCTCAGCCGAAACCAAGGACTGTCAAACCGCGAAATTGCCATTAAGCTGCATGTGTCTGAACGGACTGTTGAAAACCAAATAAACAAAGCGTTGAAAGTCCTGAAAGAAAAGCTGCGCATCCTCGGGTATATGCTTTTCCTTTTTTAGAGCAATCTTCATTTAATTCTGATTTTTTTTTAAACCGGAGTAGGTACTGCGCGTTACAAGATTGTTTTATAACCAAACGCCACAAAAGTGACCAAGGAACAACTCAGACAAATTATAGCTGGAAACGCATCCGATGTACTTGATGCGAAATTGGTGGAATGGATCAACTCAGGGAAGATGGATGACGACCTTGAGAAAATGATCAAGGCCGACCTCCAACATTCATTCAGCAATCCCGCCTTATCCGATAAGGATTTGAATGCACTCGCCGAAATCATCCTGAAGACTGCTAAAGATCTCCCTGAAAGCAAAAAAACACCAGTCATAGGAAGAATATTAAACCCTTTCAGAATCCCAAATCTGATTCGTGCTGCGGCCATTATTTTCTTTTTTGCCGCAGTTTCGTTTACCATTGTTTATTTCAACCGAACTCTGAACAAACCAGTAGACTCAATTCAACTTGTCACAAAGGAAAATTCCAAAGGACGCAAATCAACCTTATTCCTCAATGATGGCACGGTCATAAACCTGAATTCCGAAAGCCGGATTACATATCCTGAGGTATTTGGAGATTCAATTCGCGAAGTCACATTGGAAGGAGAAGCTTTTTTTGACGTAGCAAAAAATGAGCAACTCCCATTTGTAATTCACACTGACGACATCAGCCTGACCGTTCTGGGGACATCATTTAATGTTACGGCATTCCATGATGTAGAATCAATCAAAATCTCCATGAACTCCGGGAAAGTTGCTATTTCAAGCCACATGAGCGATACGCCTGATGCCAAGGTCATTCAACTCACTGCGGGAGAAAGCATCATATATTCAAAAACATCAAAAACCTTTTCGGCGATTTCCGCCTTTGACAGCGCTCTGGACTTTGGATGGAAGGACGGGAAACTGGTTTTTGACAATGCCAGTATGCAAGACATTTTCAGCCGCTGTGAACGATGGTACGACGTAAAGTTCTATCTGAAAAATGCGCCTAATTTCCATTGGGATTATACAGGGACATTTCAGAACCAGACATTGCAGGACGTACTTGAGTCCCTGAGTTTCTCCCAAAATTTCACCTTCATTATCGATAAAAATACTGTAACTGTTTCATTCAAATAAACCTAAACGCAAATGCTATGACATAAAAGAAACACACCAAAAAAACTCTCCCACTCAAATTGGCCGTTCGAGAAAGGAGAGTCTGAAAGTAATTATTAAAAATTAATCACTCTAAATGTATGAAAATTACCATTTTACTAAAAGCATTGATGAAATATTCATTTTTAGGGGTCTTACTCCAATGCATTTTTCTGAATTTACTCGTGGCCTCCAATCTGGAAGCTCAGAAGTATCAAAGTGTAAAAGAAATCCATGTTGATATTGACCTGCAAGATGCTACTTTACAGGAAACCTTTAACTGGATAAACGAGAACACGGATTTTATCTGCAACTATGACAAAATCCATGTCGGTGACCTTGGAACGAAAATTAATTACAAAAAGTCCAATGGTACCATGGCAGAATTCCTTCTTCATATTTCGAGACAGGCAAACCTAAAATTCAAGCAGGTTAATAATAATATCAACGTGGATTTTATGGATAAAAAGAGTGCCGAAAAAGAAATAGAGATAATTATCCAGGGCACACGAATAACGGGGAGAGTTACTTCCAATGATGAACCGGAAGGTCTTCCGGGAGTAAATGTGTTGGTCAAAGGCACAAGCAATGGTACCGTAACAGATCTCGACGGTAATTATGCATTGGATGTACCAGACGGTAATGCTGTCCTCGTTTTCAGCTCAGTTGGCTATGTCACTGAAGAAATTGCGGTTGGCACCCAGTCGGTAATCAATCTCAAAATGACATCTGATGTTACAGCTCTACAGGAAATAGTGGTGATCGGTTATGGCGTGGTGAAAAAAGAAGACGCCACCGGCGCCATTAGCTCTGTAACTACAAAGGACTTTAATAAAGGAAATATAATTTCTCCACAGGAACTGATCGCCGGACGCACTGCAGGTGTGCAGGTTACCAATGATGGCGGAGCTCCAGGTGCCGGTTCCACGATCCGTATCAGAGGTGGCTCATCGCTTCGGGCCAGCAACGATCCGTTGATCATCATTGACGGCGTACCTGTCGATAACCAGCAGCTGGCCGGCATGCGCAATCCTCTCAGCATAGTAAACCCAAATGATATCGCTTCCTTTACCGTACTAAAAGATGCCAGCGCCACAGCCATATATGGCAGCCGCGCTTCAAACGGTGTCATCATCATTACCACTAAAAGAGGCAAAGAAGGCAGCAGACTGAATCTGACTTACTCTGGTAATGTGTCGGTTCAGACCATTCCAGGCAATGTATCGGTTCTTGATGGCGATGAGTATCGCGATATAATCAATAGCCGCACTGACGAAGGGAGTACTCCTGCACCGGCTGCTGACTTATTGGGAACTGAAAATACCGATTGGCAAGACCTGGTTTTCGAAACCGCCCTTGGCACCGACCACAATATCAGCGCTAATGGAACGGTTGGCACAATGCCATATCGTGCTTCCGTCGGCTATACAAACCAGGATGGGATACTGAAAACCACCAACTTTGAAAGGACCACAGTCTCCCTCGGCATCGATCCCAAATTTTTAGATGATCACCTCACTCTGAATGTAAATTTCAAAGGCATGTTTGCCAACAACAGGTTCACCAATGAAGGTGCTATCGGCTCAGCTGTAACTTTCGATCCAACAAAACCAGTGTATGACTCTGAATCACCATGGGGCGGATATTTTTACTGGGGTCAGACAAGCAACCCGCTACTTCCGATTACGATTGCACCGGCCAATCCTGTTGCTATGATTGAACTCACTGACAACACTTCTCATGTGGACAGGTACCTTGCCAATGCCAAGGTTGATTACAAATTCCATTTCCTCGAAGATCTTAGTTTCAATCTGAATGTCGCGACCGACAGATCAGCATCGGAAGGATTGGAGTATGTACCGGAGACAGCTACGTGGCAGTACGACGCTGTCAATGGAAGCGGGATTCGAAATACATATGATCAGGAAAAAACCAATGACCTCCTGGAGACTTATTTTAAGTACAATACAGATCTTACTGGCATCAACAGCAACCTGGATGTCCTGCTGGGTTATTCCTGGCAACATTTCTGGCGCAGTTCATCGCAATATGTAACCAATGCAGCCGGTACCCATGAAAGACAAGATACCCAGCAAAAAGGTGAGACTTACCTTATCTCCTACTATGGCAGGATCAATTACACGCTTCTTGATCGCTATCTGCTCACTTTCACACTTCGTCAGGACGGCTCATCCAAATTCGCAGAAGAGAATCGATGGGGTACATTTCCCTCAGCCGCTTTTGCATGGAAAATTAAGGAAGAGTCATTCCTTTCTTCAATCGAAGGCATTTCTGACCTGAAACTCAGGCTTGGTTATGGTATCACCGGGCAGGAGAATATACCAGGTAATGACTATCCGGCATATTCTAATGTTCGATATGGAGAGAGTACTGCCCGCTATCAATTTGGCAACCAGTTTTACAATACTATAAGATATGAAGCTTACGATGCAAACCTGGTATGGGAAGAAACTACGACCATCAATGCCGGTATCGACTTTGGTTTTGCGAATGATAGAATTACGGGAACCCTCGATGTTTATGATCGGGTAACGGACAATCTTATCAATGAGATTCCAATTCCTATCGGGACTAACTTTTCCAACAGAATTGTCACCAATGTCGGATCTCTTGAAAATAGGGGGATCGAGTTAACACTCAATGGCTATGTGATCGATAACCGTAGACTACAGTGGAATGCCGGCTTCAATATCACCCATAATCAGAATAAGATTACCAAACTGTACGCTGTTGAGGATTCTAACAGCCTTGGAGTTCTTGTCGGCGGTATAGGTGGTGGTGTAGGAAATACCATCCAGGTGCACAGTGTAGGGCATCCTGCTTTTACCTATTTCGCTCTGGAGCAGGTGTACAATGAAGATAAAGACCCTATAGAAGCGCTTTTTATTGATCAAAACGCGGATGGCATCATTAATGACTTTGACAGAATCCGTTACAAAAACCCTACACCTGATGTATTTATGGGCTTTTCTTCAAGAGTTAACTGGAGCAACTGGGACTTCTCCTTCAATGCTAGGGCCAACATAGGTAACTACGTGTACAACAATGTGAGTTCTCAATATGGCAACTATGCCAACCTCTACAATTCGGCCGGATTCATCAATAATGTAACTAGTGATGTCACGGCTGCCAACTTCGAGAACCCGAGTTATATCTCCGATTACTATCTGCAAAACGCTTCATTTTTCAGGCTCGATAACATCTCGCTTGGATACAATTTCCCTGAAGCCTTCAGAGCTAAAAGCAGTTTATACCTGAATTTCACTGTTCAAAATGCATTGGTGATTTCCAATTATACAGGGTTAGATCCTGAGGTACAGGGAGGCATTGACAATAATATCTATCCTCGCCCGACCACATTCCTGTTCAGTGTTAATCTCCACTTTTAATAATTTCAAAAGCAATAGAAATGAAAAGGATATATAAATTAATTCTAATTCTTCTGTTCGTAATCGTGTTTAACGCATGCAATGACGATCTGAATGTAATTCCGATTGATCCAAATCTGGTGTCTACCAAAGAAGTGTATTCAGATCCGGATTCTTATAAGCAAATACTGGCGAAAATGTATGCTGGTCTTTCCACAACAGGTCAACAAGGGCCGGCTGGCCTTCCCGACATTGCGGGTATTGATGAAGGATTTTCCTCGTATCTGAGAATGTACTGGTATCACCAGGAACTCACTACAGAAGAGGCTGTAATAGGATGGAATGACCAAACCATTAAAGACTTCCATAATCAAAACTGGGGAGCCGGTGATGTTTTTGTTCAAGCCTTGTATTCAAGGATCTTTTACCAGATAACATTTGCCAATGAATTTCTGCGGGAAACCACTGTAGACAAACTCAACAGTCGTGGAGTCGAAACGTCACTCAAAGAGGATATAGCATTTTTCAGGGCTGAAGCACGATTCCTGAGAGCCTTGAGCTACTGGCATGCTATGGATCTTTTTGGAAATGTGCCATTCGTCACTGAAGAAAACGCTATCGGCGCCTTCCTGCCGGAGCAGATCAACAGGGCAGATTTATTTGCTTATGTTGAAAGTGAACTCCTCGATGTCGAGAATAAACTCCCTCCGGCACGCCAAAATGAATATGGTCGGGTTGATCAGGCTGCTGCATGGATGCTTTTGGCTAAGTTGTACCTGAACGCCGAGGTTTATATCGATACCCCGAAATACACCGAAGCCATCACCTATCTCAAAAAAGTTATCGGTGCAGGATATAGCCTGAGCACTTCGTATGAAAAGAATTTCATGGCCGATAACCATACTTCTCCTGAAGTAATATTCAATGTTGCCTTTGATGGTCAGAACACGCAAACATACGGCGGTACCACATTTATTGCACATGCTGCTGTGGGTGGGAAAATGTCAGCCGGAGATTTTGGACTCGATGGCGGCTGGGGCGGCACAAGAGTTACCAGCGCTTTCGTAGATAAATTTGATGATACATCAGGCGATACTGACTCCAGGGCTATGTTTTTCACCGATGGTCAGGCTTTGGATATCAAGGACATCAGCGTATTTACCGATGGATATGCTATAACAAAATGGAAGAACATCGATGGATCAGGAAACCCTGGTAAAAACCTGACTTTCGTGGATATTGATTTCCCCATCTTCCGACTCGCAGACGCCTACCTGATGCTGGCTGAAGCCGTATTGAGAGGGGGAACTGGCTCTTCTGTTGCCGAAGCTGCCGGATATATCAACGACCTTCGGGAACGTGCCTACGGTGACGACACCGGAAATATTACTGACCTGGAATTGAATCTCGATTTTGTGTTGGATGAACGCGCTCGCGAATTGTATTGGGAGACACACCGCAGAACTGACCTCATCCGCTATGGAAGATTCAGCAATTCTACCTATGTGTGGCCATGGAAAGGCGGCGTGGCAGAGGGAAGATCAACGGATAGCAAATATGATGTTTTCCCCATCCCTTCATCAGATCTCGCGGCCAATCCAAATCTGGTTCAAAACCAGGGTTATTAATCAGGATTTAAATTATTTA
>JBGSYX010000338.1:0-13141 GCA_041750735.1 Cyclobacteriaceae bacterium | reverse complement strand
GCAGAAACCCAGGCATTAACCCTGAAATTTGACAAAGTTGACAAGGATGCAATGCAACTTGATATCAATGAGTTCATGATAAAATTGAGTATTCGGGTAGTAAAGCCATCCTGAGTGCGGCATACAATCGAAAAGCAATACAGAATGAAATATTTTAAATTTTATTTACTTACCATCGGCATCATCTTGCTGGACCAGGCCGTGAAACTTTTGGTCTATTACAACATGGACCTCGGTAACGAAATACCAGTATTCGGTGAATGGTTCAAAATCCATTATACCGTAAACCCGGGAATGGCATTTGGTCTGCAGATTGGATCGGAGTTTGGAAAATTTGCACTCACGGGTTTCAGGCTGATCGCCATGGTCGGTATTGGATACTACCTGTATTCACTTATCAAGAAAGGGGTCCCGAAGGGATTGAGCTTGTGCATTGCTCTTATTCTCGGTGGTGCGGTAGGCAACGTGGTGGATAGCACCTTTTACGGCGTATTACTTCCTGGAAATTTGCCTGCAAGCGCACCAATGGCGTGGTTCCATGGCCAGGTGATCGATATGTTTTACATTGACATCTGGGAAGGAGAAGTAGCCAGTTGGGTCCCTTTGTTTGGAGGAGACTACCTTTCGCTCTGGCCAATTTTCAATATTGCGGATGCCTCGATTTTTGTTGGGGTTGGGATTATATTAATTTTTCAGAAATCATTTTTTGCCGAAGAGGAATCAGTACCCGATACTCGCCCTGAACAGGTAGCCCCAGTTGCAGATGTACCAGTGGAGGAAGCGGAGTCCAGAAGTGTGGAATAAACTACGAATTGCATGTAATTCAAATCACATTATTGAGTAGATTAGGGATGTAGTTTTGAAGTAAAACTAATTTCGGTGCTGTTAAAAAATTACCTTCCAATCTTTCATTGGCTTCCCCTTTACAAAAAAAGTGACTTACGCGGTGACCTTTTCGCTGGGATTACTGTCGGCGTATTGCTCATCCCCCAAAGTATGGCATATGCACTTTTGGCTGGCATACCTCCCATTTATGGATTATACGCTGCCTTTCTGCCGCAGGTCATTTATGGATTTTTCGGCACCTCACGACAGTTATCCGTGGCGCCGGTGGCAATGATTTCTCTGCTCCTTGCTGCAGGGATCACGCCAATTGTTGCGCAAGGCACTTCAGAATATATTGCTACAGCCATATTCCTTGCTGCACTTGTCGGCCTGATGCAGTTGTTGTTTGGCATATTCCGGCTTGGGTTTTTAGTGAATTTTTTATCGCAACCAGTGATAAAAGGATATACCTACGCGGCAGTAATTATCATCTCCCTAAGCCAGCTGAATCACTTGCTTGGCATCACCATGCCATCGAGCAATCTTCTTCATGAAGTTATTGTGAACGTTGTTGAAAATCTTAGCACTTCCCATTTACTAACCATGATTATCGGAGTTTTGAGCATTGCATTTATCGTGATAGTCCGTAAGATAGGTAGAAACATCCCCGGTCCATTGATCCTTGTAGCATTTGGAATCCTTATTGCATATATCACCGGACTTGATTTACTTGGCGTAAGGATTCTGGGAAAGATACCGTCAGGTTTGCCTGACTTATCCCTTCCGGCATTTAACTTTGAACTGGCCAGGGATCTGGTGCCGCTTGCACTACTTATATCCATGGTTGGTTTTATGGAGTCTGTCGCTATTGCCAAAGCTATTCAGTCAAAGCGCCGCGACCAAAAAGTACAACCTAATAAGGAACTAATAGGATTGGGTCTAGCAAATATGGCAGGGTCATTGTTTGGTTCGTTTCCGGTAAGTGGTGGGTTTTCCAGAACAGCCTTGAATTATCAGGCTGGAGCCAATACCAATGTTGCGTCGTGGATAAGTGCGTCACTTATAGGCTTTACACTGCTGTTTTTCACACCGCTATTTTACTACCTGCCTCAGACCATACTCGCAGCCATTATCATTGTAGCCGTATCCGGTCTCATCGACCTGGAAACACCCAAGTTTCTTTACAGAACGAACAAAAAAGATTTTAGCCTGCTGGTCGTTTCGTTTATTCTGACGCTGATATTCGGTGCACAGACTGGTATTATAATCGGTGTAGTCCTTTCATTAGGACTGGTAATACATCGAAGCGTATATCCACACCTTGCTGAATTGGGCAAACTGCCCGATACGAATTACTATCGCAATTTGTCGCGGTTTCCGGAAGCAATCGACAGGTCAGATGCGCTGGTATTTCGATTTGACTCGGAGTTGTATTTTGCCAATATCGAATATTTCCGAGACCGGCTGGATCAGATGATCGACCGCAAAAAGTCAACCTTGCGGGTAATAGTATTAAATGCCCAGTCGATTTATTCCATCGACAGTACCGCGTCCAGAGGATTACAGGAATTAGTACATGACATGAAATCCCGTGGGATCGACTTTTATCTTTCCGAGGTGATCGGACCGGTTCGCGATACCCTGAGCAACACAGGCTTGCTGCAAATCATTGGCGAAGACCATATCGTCATGCGAGTTCAGGATGCGATGGATCATTTCGATTCTGTTGAAAAACCAATACAGGCTTTTCCTTTCCAGTCGAACACGAAATCCAGAAAAACCATATAGATCGTCGAAATTCTGTTTAGAAAGGGCTGTTTTCCGTATATTTGGGTGAAAATCAAGACACCAATGAAAAACGGCTCCGTCGCTTCTGTATCGATAGATTCTTTCCCAATATCCTTTGATGATGATCTGAAAAGAGAGATTAAGCAATATGCCAAGACGCATTATTTACCTGCCGGCGAAATCATCATGGATATTGGTCAGGTAATCGACCATATTCCTCTGGTTACCAAGGGCACTATAAAAATTATGCGTGAAGACGAGGATGGCAATGAAATACTCCTGTATTATTTGGAACCCGGTAATGCCTGTGCCACATCCATTACCTGTTGTATGTCGGGACAACGCAGTACTATCCGCGCGGTTGCCGAAGATGACACCGAATATTTGTCCATCCCGGTTCGATATTCGGACGAATGGATGATAAAATACAAGTCATGGAAAAATTTCGTGATGAATACCTATTCAGCACGATTTGAAGAATTGCTTAAAACTATCGATCAGCTCGCCTTTAAAAAAATGGATGAGCGACTTGCCAAATATCTACATGACAAGGCGGCCCTACACAATCATTCTGAAATACACATATCGCATCAGGAAATTGCCAGTGATCTCAATACTTCGCGTGAAGTGATATCAAGGCTTCTGAAACAACTGGAGCGTATTGGAAGCATTAAGCTTGGCAGAAACAGGATTATTATCCTTAAATGAAAATTGTATAAGCAATCGATTTTTGTCGGGAGCTTAGAATTTCTATAAAATTTCCATCGAGATTCAGCCATTAATTGCATATTCATAATGGACCAAAGTATCACGGATTGAAACAGCACCTTGAAATATTGGCAGAAAAAGCAAAAACTTCATCCGCTGATTTGCTGGCATATTCATGGTATTTATCCGCTTACATAATATAAATTGGTAAACACCGCCAATTAGTATTTCTTGACGTATTACTTTGTGAATTATTGAAAAAAAGTCAGATCGATGGGTGAAATAATCAAAACTTCAGAGATATCGAAAATATACCAGATGGGAACGCAGACCGTTCGCGCTCTGCAATCGATTTCTATCCAGATAAACAGAGGTGAATATGTGGCCTTTATGGGCCCATCCGGCTCAGGAAAATCCACCCTTATGAATATAGTCGGATGCCTCGATACACCTACTGCTGGTACCTACATCCTGAATAACAAGGATGTGAGCCATATGACTGAAAATGAACTCGCCGATATCAGAAATAAAGAAATTGGCTTTGTTTTTCAAACATTCAATCTGCTCCCCCGTGCCACTGCGCTGGAAAATGTAGCGCTGCCGCTTATCTATGCTGGTTATGGGCGTTCGGCCAGGGAAGAAAAGGCCATGGCGGTGCTGGAAAGCGTATCTCTCGCAGATAGGGCGAACCATAAACCCAATGAACTTTCCGGTGGTCAGCGCCAGCGGGTAGCCATTGCCCGCGCGCTCGTAAATGACCCAAGTATTATCCTCGCCGACGAACCCACCGGTAATCTTGATTCCAAAACATCTTATGATATTATGGATCTATTCCACGAATTGCACGCCAGTGGCAATACCATCATCATGGTGACGCACGAAGACGATATTGCACACTATGCACACCGTATTATCCGGCTTCGTGATGGTCTAATCGAAACAGATAAAATAAATACTGATATTTTTACAAGCAACAAAATCCGGCAAACTGTTTAATGCCTCATTTTTAATAACATCCCATCAGGGTTCACCTGTTGGCTTATCAGAGAATTACCTGCTCCGGCTTGGTAATATCAGTAATACTGAACATGTTGCTTCGCAATTGGTTTACTAGACCAATAAATACGTTCATATGAAAATCTACACTAAAACCGGTGATACCGGCAATACTTCCCTCTTGGGAGGAACACGCGTGTCTAAGTCTGAATTACGACTGGAAACCTATGGCACCGTGGATGAATTGAATTCATTCCTTGGGCTGGTATCCGATTTGGAAATCGACGATAAGAGGAGACAATTTTTGCGCAATATACAGTACAGGCTCTTTACTATAGGGTCTTCGCTTGCCGCAGAGACCGAAAAAGCCCGTGATTTCACGCCCGATCTGCAGGAAGATGATGTCAGCATCCTGGAAATTTCAATTGATTCTATGACAGCCTCATTGCCTGAAATGCGCAATTTCATCATACCTGGTGGCCATCAGCTTGTTTCCACTTCGCATATCGCAAGAACCGTATGCCGACGTGCAGAACGGTTGGTAATAAAATTATCTGAAACAGCGCCGGTGGAAGAAATCGTGATACGATACCTCAACCGACTTTCCGACTACCTTTTTGTGCTCGCCAGAAAACAGGGCAGCGATTTGAAGGTTCCTGAGATTCCGTGGAAGCCTCGTGGATAGCCATGGATTTTGAATGCTTTTTTCGTACTTTTACGACCCTTCTATTAAGCATATACATTCAATGACAGACACGTTCAATTTAAGTATCACCAAAGTGAAATCTTCACGCGTAAGCCAGGTTGATTTTAGCAAAGTAAATTTCGGCAAAGAATATGCGGACCACATGTTTGTGGCAGATTATCGCGATGGTAATTGGCAACAATTCAGCATTGAGCCCTATGCTCCACTCACATTCCTTCCGGGCCTTGCGATTCTGCATTATGGACAGTCGGTGTTTGAAGGATTGAAGGCTTATAAAGATCAAAATAACGACGTACTGGTCTTCAGGCCTGAAATGAATTTCAATAGGCTTAATGTTTCGGCGGAAAGGATGTGCATCCCTCAGATTCCGGAGGAAATATTTTTCAACGGCATGAATGAATTGCTCCGTATCGATAAAAACTGGGTTCCCACCCTTCCAGATACGTCACTTTACATTCGTCCTTACATATTTGCTATGGATGAATACATAGGTATCAGACCATCAGACACCTATAAATTCATCATATTTACCTGTCCGGTTGGAGCCTACTACTCCAAACCACTGAAGGTGAAAATCGAGACTTATTTCAGCCGCGCCGTACATGGCGGAACAGGCTTTGCCAAAGCTGCCGGTAATTATGCAGGTTCGCTTTATCCTGCCAGGCTCGCTCAAAAAGAAGGATACGACCAGCTCATCTGGACGGACGGCGCCACACATAGTAATGTAGAAGAAGCCGGAACTATGAACCTAATGTTCGTCATCAATAATACGCTGATTACCGCTGCTACAAATGATACCGTATTGAAAGGTGTAACAAGAGAAAGTGTGCTCACCCTCGCAAGAGAATGGGGTATGAACGTTGAAGAACGCAATATTCCTGTTAAAGAGATTGTTTCTGCGCTTAGGAATGGATCTATGACAGAGGCGTTTGGTACAGGCACTGCCGCGACCATAGCACCTATCGAGGTGATTGCGTATGATGGCACCGATTACAGAATCCCTTCAGTTAATGGTAATTCTTTTTCGTCCAGAATACTGAACGAATTGAATGATATAAAAACAGGACGCAAATCCGATTCCCGCGGCTGGATGTACAAAGTCCCGGCATGAACTAAGTGGCATGGTCATTAGCTGAAATTCAATGCCTTCCAGAATTCACTTCTATTATTTAATAGCACTCCCAGTAGTATTATTATGCAAAGAAAATGCTATGGCCCAAAGTGAATACCTGGTTTTGGAAAAAACACTTACTGACCGATCGGTCACTTACAGTTCTGGAGATGATATTACTTTTAAGCTGAAAGAAGAAGACTTCTTCCGAACGAACCATATAGTTGCCTTAAATGATACTGCAATTGAATTTCACTACTATTCCGTGAATTATCTGGAGATCGATAAGATCTATCTGAAACGAAAGCGACTTAGTGGATTTAGCGCACGAAAATTAGGAAGCTATGCACAAATTGCAGGACTGGGATATATCGCTATCGACCAATTCAACCAGGTAATTGTGTGGGGAAAAGATGCTTCTTTTAATGAAGATGTATTTCTGGTTGGAGGACTGATATTCGCCGGAGGCACGTTACTAAAGATCCTCGATCCCCGTAAAGTCCGGGTCGGAGGAAAATACAGGTTACGGTATATGAATTTAAATACATATTAAAATGACAACAGAGCAATTGAAAGATTTAAAGGCGCGTGTTTATGCCTTGAGGGGGTATCTTTGACTACGATAAAAAAAAGGAAGAGATCGATGAAGAAGAAAAACTGACAGCCCAGCCAGGCTTCTGGGATAAACCCCACGAAGCCGAAATAGTAATGAAATCCATCAAGACTAAAAAGCTGTGGACAGCTAGTTTTGGGAAAGTAGCTTCGGCAATGGATGACCTTATCACATTGCGTGAATTTGAAGAAATGGGCGAAGCAGAAGAATCCGAAGTAGATCGTGAATACGCGAAAGTACTGGCGGCAATAGAAAAGTTGGAATTCAAGAAAATGCTCAGCGGTGTAGAAGATCAGCTCAATGCCATTCTTGATATTAATCCGGGAGCCGGTGGCACAGAAAGTCAGGATTGGGCAGAAATGCTGATGCGGATGTACATCATGTGGGGTGATAAAAATGGAATGTCCGTGAAGCAGCTCAGTTTCCAGCCAGGCGACACCGCGGGATTGAAGTCGGTCACCCTGGAAATAAGTGGCGAATTTGCCTATGGTTACCTGAAGTCGGAAATTGGCGTACATCGCCTGGTTCGCATTTCACCTTTCGATTCCGGAGCACGCAGGCACACTTCCTTTGCTTCAGTTTATGTGTATCCCCAGATAGATGACACCATTCAAATCGAAATAAACCCAGCAGATATTTCATGGGATACTTTCCGTTCTGGTGGCGCCGGAGGGCAGAACGTAAATAAAGTTGAAACGGCAGTTCGTTTGAAACACGCGCCATCGGGAATAATCGTGGAATGTCAGCAAGAGCGGTCACAGCTGCAAAACAAGGAAAAAGCTCTTGTCCTTCTCAAATCTCGACTGTACCAACAAGAGCTGCAAAAGAAAAATGAGGAGCGCGACAGGATCGAGAGCACCAAAAAGCGTATTGACTTCGGATCCCAAATCAGAAATTATGTTCTACATCCATATAAACTGATCAAGGATAACAGGACTGGCGTGGAGCGGACGGATGTCTATAATGTACTGGATGGAGATTTGGAGGATTTTATAAAGGCGTACCTTATGCAGAGCTAGGCAAGGATGGCCGCTGGTTGCTTATGATAGCTATAATTGATGGTTCGAAACGAGCACTCCGTCATCACTTACAAAGGCGACATACCTGATCAGATTGGCATCACGGTGGATGATTTCGTAACCTACGCTGTTCCTACTATTTATTTCAATCGCATTCATCACTTCACCAAGTTGGCTGGCTGTAGCGTTGACACCTGGCGGAAGAGTATCGATACTAATGTTGATACGTTTTTCGGTTAGTTCACCTGAAGCATCAAAAATCGCGATGGTTTCGTGGTCTTTCCAATAAAACAGTACCTCCCACTGTTGGCCCCGCTGACTCCATTCCGCACTCTTCGCGTTTTTGAAACGCGATTTGAAACCGACCAAAACAGCTTTGGGGATATGCAGTCTGGTTTGGCCGAATATTTTTTTTATAAAATCCTTCATTTCAGATAGTCCATCAATTTAGACGTAAAAACCTCCCCGCGGTTACTATGGATTTGCAAATTTCTCTTTATACATATACACAACCCTCGCTTTAGCGCGTTTTAGGCGCATTTTTGCTGCACTCTCACTGACCCTAAGAGCAATGGCTACCTGTTTCATTGGCAGGTCGTCACGATATTTCATAAGGATCATGGCTTTTTCTTCCGGGTGTAAGAGCTCTAAAATCACCAATAATTGCTGATAAGAGATTTCAGCGATCTCTTCATGATTTTCTTCAATAATTTCAGGAATCTGATGGTCCCTGTCCCATTCGGGGTAGTGCATTTTCTTCTTCGACCGAAGGTAGTCGATGCAATAATTATATGTAATGGTATATAACCAGGTTGAAAAAGTGGAAGTCCCTTTGAATGATGGCAACTTCTCAAACGCCTTACTCATAATATCATTGGCAAATTCGGCGGATAATTGGCGATTCTTCAAAAGTGAATAGCATTTATTTTCCACCTTTTTGATGTAGCGATTGTACAGTTCGGAAAATCCGGAATGCTTATTCGAATTGATAAAAAGTTGAACCAGTTCCTTATCGGAAATTTGATCTCTGCTAATGTCCATCGTTGGAAAAATAGGGCTTTCTGGTTTCTTTCAGACTCAAAATTAAAAAAAACCACGTCATATAATCATTATCCTTTACTGGGCAATTATTCATATGTAGTAAATAAATGCATCATCCACACTTTCCGGCAGGCCGTCACGCGTCTGGCAAATACCTGTATCATGGATTTTTATAAAAAAACCATGCAGAACTATGATATTTTCATGAAACCAGTAGTTATAGAGACCTATTTACATCGGATGCTCAGGATTATTAAAAATATTCCATCGAATGATGTGACTTTTTAAAAGAGCTTCGTCTAAATACTGATTTTGGACAAGAACCCACATTCTGCCAGAAAAGAAAAAATAAAAAATCCTTATTTAAAAAAATGAAAAACAAATTTTTGATGGGTATTATGGCAATAGGAATTGCCTTTACCTTAGCCTCGTGTGAAAAAGCCCCACAGGCTGACATTGATCTCGCAAAAGCATCTGTTGACTCAGCAAGAACTGTTGGCGCACCTGCCTACCAAGCTGAAGCATTTGCTGCCCTTGAAGATTCTCTTGCCGGTATCCTGGAGAGAGTAGAAGTTGAAAACGGAAAATGGTTCCCAAGTTTTGCAACCATTAAAACCGAACTCGAAGCTGTAAAAGCTCAGGCTAATACGGTTGTTGAGCAAACAGCTGCCCGCAAAGTAGAAGTTCAGAATGAAATCACTGCTCTTCTTGGCGAAATCGCTACCTTGATTACAGAAAACAAAGAACTGGTAACGAAAGCTCCAAAAGGCAAAGAAGGCAAAGAAGCTCTTGAGCAAATCAACACCGAAATCGCCGCTATCGAAGCAGCTGTTGTTGAAGTAAATACTCAGGCTACTGCAGGTGATCTACTGCCAGCACTTGACAAAGCTAAAGTCGCAAAAGAAAATGCAGTTTCTATCAATACTGAATTGAAAGAGGTAATTGCTAAAACTAAGCGATAGGCTTTAATAATAGAATTTTTATTAAATCTCTGCTATATAATTCCCCCGGGGCGTTGCTTCGGGGTAATTATTTTATAGGAACTTACACTAACTTTGCCGAAGTGGTTGCCTACTGCTATTTGAGTCGACTCACAAAAAAAAATTAGAACCCCAATCCAATGAATCAATGCGAATGAAGTATATAGTTTGGTCCGTAATTATCATCACAGTTTCGTTGGCCATCTACTATTTTATTCATTCTTACAAACGAATCACCACCAAAGAAATTCCTCAAAAAGAAATCGAAGCTACGCGTAGCAGGCTGCTAAAAGCTAAAAAAGTAAATGCAGATATATACGCAAAACCTCAGTATACCCTAGCGCAAGATTATTATGACTCAGCACTTAAATTTTGGAAAGCTGAAAATGAACGATTTTTCCTTTTCCGACATTACCAAAGAGCCAAGACAGCAGCTAAAGTAGCCGATTCGCTTGCCTCAAAAGCAATTTCACTAACCCACGAAATCTCTACTGATTCAAAGACCTTCACAGCGAATCAGATAAAAACCATAAAAAATAATCTGGAAATTCTACAATCAGCAAATTCTCGTTTCAAACTGCCCGACGATCTTAACACCGGCATTCGAAAAATTGCTGCCGAACTTCCTGAACTGGAAATTCAATTTCAGAAAGAAAACTGGAAAAAATGTACAACACTCGCTACCTCCCTGGCTCAGCGATCTACCCTGATGATGACTAAAAGCCGTGAATACCTCACCAATTATTTCCAAGATTACGACCATTGGCAAAAATGGGCTAACACTGCCATAAAAAAATCAAGAAGTGGTAAAATCTCCACGATCGTTGTTGACAAAACCGCTGGTGAATGTTTCTTATATCAAAACGGGAAGAAAATTGCCAGCTTCAAAGCTGAACTCGGACAAAACTGGACCGGTACCAAGCGATTCGAAGGCGATAAATCAACGCCTGAAGGTAACTACACCATCACAGTGAAAAAACAAGGTAAGTCCACGAAGTACTACAAGGCGCTGAAGATTAACTACCCGAACGAAGAAGATAAAACCCGGTTTGAATCGCTAAAGAGTAGCGGACACATCGATCAGAAAAAACGCATTGGTGGCATGATAGAAATTCATGGCGACGGTGGAAAGGGATATCATTGGACTGATGGCTGCATTGCCCTAACCAATGAAGATATGGACCAATTATATCGAATAGCCTCCGTGAATACGCCGGTGGTCATTGTTGGTTCTTTAAAACCATTAAAAGAGATAATAACGTTTTAGACATGGACAATTCACTATCGCAGGGACAAAGTTGGTGGGCCAGGGTTTTTTCGAGTAACCCGGCTGATGCTAGCGCTGGTACCGAAAGCACAGCTGCTTCCGCAAAGCCATTGGTTTTTGGTCTTATTTTATTCGTTTTAGCATTGATCAATGCCCTGCTGTTTGTAGGTGTATATCTGGCGCCCTACAAAAGTATCCAGCAAATGGCCTTTAACAAATCCGCTTTTACACCCATCGATTCTTTGGAGGCCGATTCTGTCGCGATAAGTAAATACAGGCTGCAGGCGGCCAAGGAAATGGATAAAACATCCAAAAAACTGGCGACGTATGTACCCAACAAACCCTATATCATCATAAACACAACCACCAACACTTTCAAACTTTGCAAAGGCGATGAGGTGATCAGGACCGGTAATTGCTCTACCGGAAGTTATGTGAAGTTGAAGGGCAAGGCTAATCAGGAATGGATATTTAAGACACCAAAAGGGTATCATACTGTAAAGGGAAGAACAACCGACCCAGTGTGGAAAAAGCCGGATTGGGCATTTGTCGAGGAAGGAATGCCCGTGCCGTCAGCCAATCACTCATCGCGGTTTGAATATGGCGTATTGGGTGAGTATGCACTTTATATGGGCGAAGGGTATATGATCCATGGCACGCTCTATCAGCGACTGCTTGGCCTTCCGGTAACACATGGCTGTATCAGGCTTGGCGATGATGACCTAGAGGCGGTATTTAAAAATCTTGGTGTGAATTCAAAAGTATTTATCATCTGATGAATTAAATACACTGGGCACTTCCGACCAGAAAAATGAAAAACGAATTTGAAGCAACAGAAAGCATATGGAACAGATTTCTTTAAAGGATAAGTTCTTATCCGGGTTACAGGGCAGACGAGGTATTTACCTGCTTGTCATTACTTCGATACTCACCATTCTGCTTGTTGCATATTATATAGCTGTATTTAGTTACCACAGAAATATCTTTATCAAATACAATGAGTCCGTGCTCCAGGGTGAAGAAGCTGATCTACAACTCGAAAATGCATGCCGCGAAGATACTTCGCTGGATAGCATGTATCATGAACTTGCTTTCAAAAAGGCCCTATTATCCATGGCTCAAACAGACTCTGCAGGACTGGTAATCAGCCTGCCTGACAGTTCTGTGTACCTGCAAATACGGGGTGTAAAGGTTTTTAATGCCAAAATGAAAAATGTTCAACTCGATAGGTACGCTGGACAGATGGGGATTAATGCATATTTAAAAAACTTCGGCCGTCCGGCTAAACTGACAAGAGATACCTGCAATTATGAAAAAGAGCCCCTCATTCATATTGAGGCGCCCGATGATACCACTGAGGCTAAGTCGATAAAGCACGATCCTGACACCACAATTTCAAAACCTGTAAAGATCATTTACTGGCTCGATAATGACCTCAAGATAAATATCGACGGAGTAAAACCAGATGCAGACAGTTTTTGGAAATCAACTGTATTATATCTCGATGACCGTATTTCCAAGGTACACCGGTTTACCATCAATTACTTTACAGGTAAGGAGGAGGGCTACACTCCTGAACTTTTCGTCGAACTGGAAAATAAAGATGCACTTATCATTTACAGGGCGCTTCACTCCAGGGCCCCGGTGGTGGTTTACTTTTAATAGAAAAAGCCATAATGTTTCCAACACTATGGCTTTTTGTGTTCTTTTTTATGCGCTCTAAGCGCCTAACGCTTTCCTGCAGAAGTCCAGGCAAATGCCTACCTCTTTCACGCAATCCGATCCGGCAGGAACTTCGTATTCCAGTTCTATGGTTGCCGGGAATTTATATTTATTCTTGCTCATCAATGTAAGCATTTCACCGATTGGAGTATCACCTTTCCCCCACGGCAAATTGCCTTTGCCATTCTCCGGTTTTTGTCTGTCTTTGATGTGCATACTCGATATTTTGTCGTGTTTGGCTTTGATCAAATCAATGACGCTGGGGTTTCCTGCCGCAACATAGTGGCCTGCATCCAGGTTCATTGCGTTGTATGCCGACTGACTGAGCGCTGTATCCCAGAATGTTGGTGTTTGCTGCTCATGTC
>JBGSYX010000337.1:0-5834 GCA_041750735.1 Cyclobacteriaceae bacterium | reverse complement strand
CCCAAAATAAAAAAAACGCCCGTAAAGCTGGCTATGATACTATCTCCGAATTAGCAAAAGAACGAATCAGGCGTGTGATATCTCAAATGAAAAAAGAACGCGAGGGCCGACTGGCGCTCGACAAACCCGAAGATTTGGGATTTAAGGTACTCAAATTAGCAGCATCTAACTTTCACCAGTGGCAAGGTGATAGCGTGGATGACACGAAGGATTACACCAAACAGATAGAATTATTCACCGATCCATTAGTTGAGGGTTGGAAAGAAGAAAATGTGATTTATGAAGTCGCATTGAAAGAAGGGTTTGCTTTAAATATTAGCGTTGAAAAAAGAGGTCTTGAAAAAATGTCTTTTGTAAAAGACCCAGATAAAGGCCAGTCTTTCTTCATTACACTTGCTAAACCCATTAATCTTAACGATCTACGTACCTTGGATCTCAAAGCTGCAGATGTATTCATCTGTCGTGATACTGCCTTAGATGACGAAACCGCCGCTAACCTCGCCTTACAGTGTCGTTTAAAGACTATTTGACATGCAACTTAAATTCGACGCTAACCAGGAATTCCAAATCAGGGCTATAGAGAGTATAGCCAATATCTTTGAGGGCCAGCCCCGAAATCAAACCGAAATGCGATTCGCTTCAAAATCCATCCTAGCAGCTATCGCTAACAACCTTGATCTGAGTGAAGACGATTTACTGTTAAATCTACAAATAGTACAAACAGAGAATGGGTTGCCAATTGATGGTGAGCTTATGTCTATCGAGAAAGAGATAGAAGTCGTTGATGGTCGATTAACTGCCAGGTTTTTTAATTTCTCTGTAGAGATGGAAACTGGAACTGGTAAAACCTATGTCTATTTGCGAACCGCCTTCGAATTATTCCGCCGATATGGTTTGCGGAAATACATCGTTGTGGTACCGTCCGTAGCGATTCGAGAGGGCGTTTTAAAAACGCTGGAAATCACAGAAAAACATCTACGTGAACTATATGACAACACGCCCTGTCGATATTACACTTACGACTCAGCTAATTTGTCCCAGGTACGCCAATTTGCACTATCAGATAGCATCGAAATTATGGTGATGACAATCGACTCTTTCAACAAGGCCAGCAATGTCATTAACCAAACCACAGATCGATTGCAAGGTGAAACCCCGATCCATTTAGTACAGACTGCTAGGCCGATTCTGATTTTAGATGAACCGCAAAATATGGAAAGTGAATTACGCATCGCAGCGTTAGCTGCGCTCAATCCATTGTTTGCTATGCGTTATTCTGCCACCCACCGAAATCCATACAATCTTGTTTATCGTCTCACGCCATTTGAGGCGTATCGGCAAGGTTTGGTGAAACGGATTGAGGTGGCCGGCGCAGAAGAAGAACAAGATGAAAGCCAGGCATTCTTACGTCTTGATGACATTAAAACCGAAAAGAAAACAATCACTGCCAGGATCGCCATTCATAAGCTAATGGCTGGTGGGACAGTTAAAGAACAAATCGTAACGGTTCGCCCTGGAGATTCGTTGGAAGAAAAAGCCAACCGGCAAGAGTATGCAGATTTTGTTGTCGAAGAAATCAGTGTCATCGATGGGTGTGTCATTTTTAGTAACGGGACAGAATTGCGCCTCGGAGAAACCCAAGGTGCGGATAAACAAGCAATATATGATGCCCAAATTCGCTATACCATCGGAGAACACCTCCGCAAGCATGCAAGACTAAAAAATTCAGATATTAAAGTCCTATCCCTGTTTTTTATCGACCGGGTTGATAACTATGCACGTCAAGATGGGATTATACGGAGAATATTTAACCGGGCATTCAATGACTTGAAAAAGAATACGGATTGGGAAGACATTGACCCAGAAAAAGTTCAGGCAGCCTATTTTGCGTCTCGGAGAACCAAAACTGGTGAAGTTGTTCTAGAAGACAGTCGCACGGGCGAATCAGAAAAAGACCGTGTAGCCTATGACCTGATTATGCGGGATAAGGAGAGACTACTGTCATTCGATGAGCCGACGTGTTTCATCTTTTCCCATTCAGCTTTACGTGAAGGTTGGGATAACCCTAATATTTTCCAAATCTGCACTCTCCGGGAAGTAGGCACTGAAAGGGAGAGACGCCAGCAGATCGGACGTGGTGTCCGGCTAGCTGTGAATCAAAACGGCGACCGGGTGCGAGATGAACATGTGAATGTGCTTACTGTTATTGCCAACGAAAATTTTGAGAAATACGTCAGTCAATATCAGTCAGAAATCGAAAAAGAGTTTGGTGTAGAAGGTTTGCCGCCAAGACCAGCCAATGCCCGGCGGAGGGTAGTTGCCCATTTACGCAAAGAATACATGCTAAAACCGGAATTCAAAGAGCTATGGGAGCTCATCAAGCACAAAACCCGTTATGCAGTAAAGCTCAACTCCGGCAAGTTAATTGGGGATGTAGTGACCGAATTGGAGCACGCGGTTATTCGTCCACCACAGGTGGTGATAACCAAAGGGCGAGTGGAAACTGAAGGTGAGGGATTCACGACCTATCGGGTAGCTGAACGCAAAATTGATATCGAAGCAGAGAGAAAGCAACTTCCGAACATCACATTTGTAATGTCATCCCTTCTTGAGAGGACCACGCCTCCGATTCGAGTAACGCGAAAAACTCTACTAGAGATATTCAAACGCTTACCTGAAACACAACAAAAAGCGGCGCTAGATAACCCGTATGAATTTTCCACAGTTGCGGTCCGCATTATCAAAGCCAAGTTAGCAAACCAAATTGTGGATGGGATCCAGTACGAAAAAATCGACGCCTGGTATGAAATGACCCAATTTCAGGAAATCCCAAGCTGGGAAGATAACCTGGTCCCATCTCCACACTCACTTTATGATCAAGTGATATATGACTCGGAAATCGAGAAGGAGTTTGTTGAAGGTTTGGAACACCGGGATGATGTAAAACTATATGTAAAATTACCAGGTTGGTTTACTGTTCCTACCCCCATTGGAGAATACAATCCGGACTGGGCAATAGTGCTTGAACAACGAGATGAATTTGGTCAGGCGATAGGGGAGCCTTTGCTTTATTTAGTGAGGGAAACGAAATCTACCACTAATCTCGATCAGTTAAGACAGGACGAGAAAGGCAAAGTCATTTGCGGGCAGAAGCATTTTGAAGAAGCACTGGGGGTTAATTACAGGGTGGTTACGAATGCCAAAGACCTGTTTTAATGTCTCACAGATAACAATATATATGCATATGGGGAGAACATCATGACTAATCAAACATCCACTTCAGGACTTCAATATAAGAAAATTGATCTACATATTCACACCCCAAAATCAAATTGTTTCTCGGGTGATTGCACACCAAACGACATAGTACAAAAAGCCCTAGAAGTAGGGCTTGATGCAATTGCTGTGACTGACCACAATTCTGCCGAATGGGTGGATAGTGTCAAAGCAGCAGCAGCCAATACTTCACTTGTGGTTTTCCCAGGTGTAGAGATTTCTTGTCCAGGTGGGAAGAAAAATATTCATCTAATCGCGTTATTGGATACCAAAGCCAATGCAAGAGATATTCAAACAATTCTTAACTTGGCCGGAATTAAACCCGCAGATTATGGCTCTGATGAGGCCGTTGCTGACAAAACCCCCGTAGAAGTAATTAGAATTATTAATGACAATAATGGTCTTGCAGTATTAGCCCATGCCAATTCCAGCAATGGCGTGCTTGCAGACATGACAGGTCAACCAAGAATTAAGATCATTAGATGCCCTTATCTGTCTGCTGTTGAAGCTACTGATTTCGATGATCAAGAAAAGCTGAATAAACACAAACGAGCTATCGATTTATTAGATGGCAAAGATCCGAATTATCAGTGTAAGCTTGCAGTTTATCAAGCATCCGATAATCCCGATCCATCTAATCCTGGGCATCATTCTGTAGCCGGTATTGGATCACGATACTCATATTTCAAGATGGAAGAGATAAACTTGGATGCGCTGCGTCAATGCTTTATTGACCCGGATGTTCGTATACGACAAGAAAACGAGATCATTCCACCCTTATATCCACAGATTCGAAGTGTTTCAATTAATTCGGGCTTCTTAAATGGATTGGAAATAAAATTCCACCAAGGACTAACATCTATCTTAGGGGCTAAAGGTGCCGGGAAATCTCTTCTTATTGAATTTATCCGATTTGCCCTCAATCAAGAGCCAACCAATGTCTCAATTCTCCAGGATCATGTGTCAAAGTTAAAGTTAAATTTGGGTGAATACGGTACTGTTAAATTAACCTTTGCTGATGAAAATGGTAGGGAGACAACCATTTCCAGAGTGTTCAGGGAATTAGACGAAAGTCCGTACGATAGCTCTGTTCCTTCTGATCCAGCACAAACCTTCCCAGTACTTTTCTTGAGCCAAAATGAAATTATCGCAATTGCCGAAAACGAGAAAGAACAACTCCAATTTATTGATCGGTTTTTCGATTTTTACACGTTCCGATTCAATATTGATTCTATAGAAAAAGAAACCGCGAGATTTGACAAGGTCATGGCCGAAGGTTTGAGAGCTTATACTGAGTACGACGAGCTCGCCTCACGAATCAATACCTTGGACGTAGAAATTAAAAAAATTGATGACGCACTAAAGAATCCAATTTTTGAAAAGTATCAAGAGCTTGAGAAAAAAGATAAGGCACTACGTTTTCAGAGGGAGCACCTTAAGGCATTTACAGGTAGCGTCCAAAAGGCCACCGATGAATTACTCGGTATGGTTATTCCCCAAATACCCGATTCTCTTATAGCTGATCCAGCTGCAAGGAGAAATTTAAACTTAATCACAAAGGTCCATGAAGCAACAGCCCAAGCTTTAGCAATCTTGATAAAGGAATTATCAATATCGTGCGACAAGGTGGATCAAGAGTATCGGACATGGCAACCCTTATTTGAGGTGGGGAAAAAGGAATATGAGGACTATGTTCAAAGTATGGGTGGAGATTATAAAGCTCTCGCAATTTCTAGAGAACGACTAATTCGGCAACGCTCCGATCTCCAAAAACAGCTACAGGCTGCGGCAGCAAAGAAAGAGCAAGTACAGCCAATTTCTAAGAAGCGGAACGAACTTCTTGATAAGCTGCAGAATGAATACGCTGCTTATACTGAGCAGAGGAAAAATAAATGCGAAAAGTTTATGCAAGACTCGGCGGGAAAATTGCAGCTCAGAATACTTGATCAATCGAACGTTGATCGTTTCCGCGAGGGTCTTCTAGCCTTAAAAAGAGGGTCATACCTACGAGACGATGAAATTGTTACTATTACCAAAACAATCAGCCCTCGCGACTTCGTCATTTCACTTTTGAGATACGAAATTACAAAGGAGGCAAAACATCTACAAAAAGCAGCGGATGATTCCAAAATCGAGTTAAAAAGAATGAAGATTCTTGCGGATTTTCTTCTTAGTACTATTCCATTTGAAGAACTATTAGCTCTACAATATCAAGCTTATCCGCAAGATCGCCCGGAGATCCTTTATAACATTGGCGATAACAAATTCCAACCTATATCTAACATCTCAGTGGGGCAAAAATGCACAGCAATGCTTCTCATGGCGTTAAGTGATGGAACTATTCCAATAGTTATTGACCAACCAGAAGATTCGCTCGATATTCGCTCGATCTGGGAAGACGTATGCACCAAGGTGAGGAAAGGGAAAGAGGAGAGGCAGTTCATCTTTACTACGCACAACTCGAGTGTAGCAGTTGCCTCAGATACTGACTGCTACATGTTGATAGAAGGTGACGCTTCTCTTGGTCAAGTTGTCCATGGTGGAGCTAGGGATCACGC
>JBGSYX010000336.1:0-8154 GCA_041750735.1 Cyclobacteriaceae bacterium | reverse complement strand
CTGATAAAGTTTATTCCCATTGATGAATTGACTCCGCCCCAGGAACCAAGACCATCGAAATCATGGTTGTACCATAAATATCTTCCATTGATGGGTTTCCCCGACAGGTATGGAAAAGTGAAAGATATTCAGGATTTCTGCTTCAAGGCCCAGATAGTGAGCTACGAGCAGTACCGGGCTCTGCAGGAAGCCTTTAATTATAAAATGTGGGACTGGTATGCGGGAATGCTTGTATGGAAGAATCAAAACCCATGGACCTCCCTGCGTGGCTCATTCTATGATTATTACCTCGATTACCAGGGAGGCTATTTCGGTTATAAGCATGGTGCCGCGCCAGTCCATATCCAGCTTAATCTGAATGATTCAGTTGTTTGTGTTCTTAACCAGAAGGCTACCAACACAAATCAGCTGAGAGCAAGTGTGATGTTGTATGATATGCATGGGAAGCTGCTTACCGAAAAGAAAAATGATGTGACTCTCCCGGCTCATTCCATACAACTGCTTGAAAAGGTAACCCTTCCGGCAAACACTGAAGAGGTATTCTTTCTGAAGCTCATGCTTTCAGACCAGGATAAGATCGTTGATGAGAACCTGTACTGGCTCTCAAACAAAAATCATTCATATGAAAAGCTAAATGAATTACATAAGGTTTCTGTTAACGCAGAAATGAAAAAGGGTAGTGAAGGACAATCAGCCATCACTTTGTCAAATCCTGGTAATGAAACAGCATTCTTCATCAGGTTGAAAGTGACCAATGTCAATAATGAGCTTGTATTGCCAGCCTGGTTTACTGAAAACTTCCTGAGTCTGCTTCCGGGTGAGGAGAAAGAAATATTACTTGACCTCTCTACTGGTAAAGCAACAACCGGGCTGAATGACCTGAAACTGGTTATTGAAGGTTGGAATGTACCAGCTCAGGAAATAAAATTCTGATCAGACCGAAGCCACAGTTTCATCTATTGCATCTTCTTTCTTAAACTTCTCTTCATTTATCCCTCTGACCAATCCGGCGGAATCAGGGGCTTTCTCTTATCTGGACAATAGTATTCGCACCCACCAGCATACCAAGAATACCATGCGATGATCGCTGTCACTTCATGGTTGATTTTTAAGGGCTTATTCCTGATCGTCAACCCATACTCCGCCTCCGTACCAAATTATATCCGGTATGTCATTCTAGTTCCGTGCATCTTTTTTCTGCCGAGCAGGGTTAGATCTTTTTTGCCCTGATATACTGAACCCTTGTTCGTGATATTAACATCCCATTCCCCGCTCAAGGAAATGTACCTCCCGCCGTTTTGTTAAGCCTATAATGAAAGGTTGTAGGGTCTTCTTGGTTTTATAATTTGTACTTCACTGAAATATCATGATTTTTACCCGGCTCAACAGTAACAAAAGCATATTTTGAACCTTTTATTTGCTTGATGGCAACTGGAATTTCTTTCCCGTTTTTTGTAATCGCTGTAATTCTTTTACTGCTAAAACTAGCTGGAATTGTAAAAGTTAATCCCTTGTTATATGTCAATGACGACATTATTGTGAAGGACAATTGACTGTTTTGCCATTTCACATTTCCGAATGTGGCTTCGTCCCTCATTTTTATAAAATCCAGCAGGTTTGCGGCAGTCCACACAGGGATGCCTTTGTTATTTGCATAGGCCAGCATTTTCAGGATAGGTTCCCTGGAAAAATAATACTCATCATTATGTGCCTTTATGCTGACAAACGAAAAAATTCCATCGTTCAAACTTCTGTCAACCAGACCTTTAAAACAGTTGAAAAAACCTTCCGGATCCTTACTTTCCATATACTGCTGGTCATAAACTGCATTAAAGTACTGGTAAACATTTATAATTTTTCCAGTTGTGTTTGCGAATTTCATCACTAGTCCGCTGCCGGTAAAATTCCCCTGATTTATGCCAGGTGTGCCAAGATAATACGGACCCTGGTTGGAGTTGATGTCATAATGTGCATAGTTGATGTCCAGCTCAATTCCATTTTTTTCCTCGAGCATGGCCTGGGCGCCAAAATCCTGTGTCCCTGTTGAATCTCTTCCACACCAGACAAACCAATGGTTTACATTTGTGCGGACTGGTAAATCATACAATTCAGTGATTTGCTGAATTCTTGAGTTCAGTGCACTGTCCATGCAAGTCCAGGTCGGATTCCCTGCTTCCTTTGTATCATCAGGATGGCCGGCAATTTCGAAACCTTTACTTGTCCATTTATCAACCCAGCTTTTGGAAACCTTTTCCGGCTCCAGAATGTAAATAGTCATTTTCGCCCCCATCGAGTCGATGTCCCGGAATTGCGGCTCAAAATCAGCTTCACTTTTATATTCGCCATCATTGGTTAGCGTGACAAGGCATTGCAATGTGTCGGGGAAATACCAGAACCGGGGCAATGGTTTTGTATAGGTGTCCATATGTTGAATGCAATTTGATAACAGCGCCATGTGTTGATCGGCCTGGTTGATGGTATTTTTCGATATATCCACCCAGCCATCGGTAAATAAATCCAATCCGCGCAAACCGGGGATCCCATCCTTTTCGATACCTGCAAATTCAGGATTTCCCTGCCGACTATATACAATGCTTTTAGGCAGATTGTAGAGAAATGCTACCGCGTGGCCTTTTATGTAATTGTTGCTCACGACTGCCGGAAATTCTTCCTTAGAGAGCTTATCGGGTAAGAAAAACGCAATAGCTTTACCTTCCTTCAGGGCATACAAATTGGCTGTCCCGTGAAATTGAAGCGCATCGGTAACTATCCCGTTTCCCTGTTCTGAAGATGGATCAATTTTGATATATCCTTCAGCAATACTGTCTTGCCGGGATTCAATACCAAAAAGTTCAGCAAGTGACGGATCAGGGCAAAAAGCAATCAGGTTTCCACCTTCTTCGACAAATTCTGTAAACATTTTCTTTTTTTCTTCATCAATTCGCGATTCAGCAAGGATTACCAGGTCAAACCTTTTGAGAAATGAAGTTGTGATTTTCCCGCTATTCAGCGAATCGACTTCAAATCCCCGAAAACCTTCCGTTTTTAAAATCTCCTGAGTATATGTTCCAAAGCCATGGTCGGTGGCTATTATTAATATGGGGAGGTGGGTAATCTTGTTAGAACAGCTAAATATACCCGTTAAAAGAAGGAGGGCAACCAGATGGAAAAATGAATGCCTCATATCGCGAAAAGCTAAATTGTAACGTAATGACTTATGGTTTCTGCGCCTTTTGAGCCTCCCTGGCAATCTTGCTGTAAATTGCCTGTGCTTTCCGGTACCTGTTCTGAACGACATCCAGATCATGTGTAAAATATTGATTCCAGGGGCCATCCGATTCAATATTTTTTAGAATTGTATCAATCCAATTTACAAAATACTGAGCGTCTGCAGCGCTGGCTCTTAAGGGCTTATTTTTTACCGAAATATACACCGGCGCAGTATGCGACTGATGACCCGTCCCGTTCATCCTCCGAGCACATATCCAACTACTTTCACTTATCGGTACAGTGGCTATTAATACCAACGGCTCACCCGTATTGCACGATCCATCCAGTGTTGATACTATTTTACCATTGCATACAAGTTCAATTTTTCCGCGGAGCTCTTTTATCGATGTCCACGTGACATTAACATTTATAGTCCCTTTTCCTTTTAACTCAATTTCATCACCGGGCGAGGCATGTCCATCGACTTTGAGATCAAGAAATTCGACATGGCCATTTGTTGCTACAACTGTTCTTCCATTTTTGATTCCTTCTATCCATTTTTGGTAAGTAAACGGTTGTTCGCTCACCTGCACATAGGTCAATAATGAACCTAAGGGTTGACCACTGTTGCACGGGTAATCCGTTCCAGCAGCCCAACCGAGCCTGAATCCGCAATTCAATAACCTGTAATAGGCATTCACAGATTCATCATTTAACCACACATCCTCAGCCAGGAAATCAATAGTACCAAGGGCTGCTTCTACCGGGTAATCGATCGGAGTGCAGCAATCGAGAATCTCCGGTATGGAACCTTTTAAGTATTGCATGTGACAGAAACCCATAATTGCATCCTGGGATTTTCCGTATTCCAGGATTTTGTACGGCGATTCGTCCCATATCTGACGGGTTTCCTTTAAACCATGCAGCACAAGGTGACCTCCAAGCGCCTTATTCTCAAAGGTTACTCCTGCTGGATCCCAGTGCCATTCGGCATCGTAATGGATTGTTCGCCCGGGAATGGATAAAGTGTGATCTTTCCCGTTGACTTTTGGCAGGTCAATTTCGCTGGGTTTCACCTCTGTATTGCCCATATCAGCCAGTACTGAAATTACAGCCAGATCATTTACTTCCATCATTTCAATAAATCGATCTTCGGGAAGAATTCCTTCCTCCGGACCACCACAGTCCCGATGCACGTGCATGTCGCCGGCGTACCATCCGGAGGGTTCGGGCCTCAACCGCGGCATTTTTTCAACGAATGTAAATACAGAACTCGCCGGAACTATGGCTTCAAATGAATTACCTACTATGTCTAAATCACTTGTTTTGGATAAGTTATTGAGGCTGTCGGTATAAAACATTTCAAAGGTTTTAGCTTCTGAAATGTTGATGAGTTTTCCTTTTAGAGTGAAAGATTCCTTTCTACTGTTGCGACCAACCAGCACCAACTGTTTATTTGGATTGACAAATGCATGTAAAATGGGGTTGTCTTTATCGGTGGTCGTGGCGATCCTCACGGCGCCTGGTTTGATAAATTTGAAAAGCTGGGCGTATTCATAGAATTGTTTGCGCGGTGTCCAATTCTGCTGCTCAGGGTTATATTTAATCAATGGAGTTCCATCTTTTTCACCAAACCAAAAAGCCCAGTCGTTTGGCGGTACATCGCCGTAGCCATTCCGCCGGGCATGCTGGTAAACACAATCAAAACCGTCCCAGAAAATAAATGCCGTTGGATTATCATCGATTTGGCCAAATATATTGGCAATGGCGGCTGTTTCTGTGACCCAATAGGACTTGTTCGGATTTGAAGGCCAGGCCACGATTTTCCTGTAATTTTCAGCGTCATTGCCATAATCATGAACTCCCCAACAGGCCAATTTGCCCATGAGATAATCATCTTTAACCATTTCGTTGAAGATTACACCGAATAACCCGTCGCCAGCAGCATCAGGTGCAACAAAACGTATGTCGCTCATACCTATTGCATCGAGTTTTTCAGCAAGTTTCTTTACTACGCGGGTGAACTGAACAGGGTCTGGCATATCCGGACCTTCAACAATTCCATTTGGACGCTCTTTATCCCTGGTTGTAGATAGAATATCCGTTTCATTCATCGGCGACACTAGGGTAAATTGGATGTTGGCCTTATGCCGGACATAATAAAGCAACGCCGCAATAGTCTCAACAAATTCGTCTTCTTTACCAGGGCTGATGATGTGCGTGGTATCGCCCATCCAACTATTTTTAAGCTCGGCCTTTTCCTGTGGTTTTGATGCCGGCGGAGTGCCCATAAAACTTATTATCAGATCGTTGGTGATTCCCTTTTGATTCAAATAGCGCAATGTATTCCAGATGCCCTGAAACCGTGTCGTGTTAAAAATACTGTCGTAATAGCTCCAGTTGAATTTATTTGGATCGTTATTGTCATTGGTAGCTTCCCAATCCATGTCTTCTATAACGGCACGAAAGATGGTTGCGCCAAGCTGATCGGCGAGCATATCGATAGCTGGTTTCACAATATCTGTGTTCCTGTAATCTCCATCAAGCCACCACGCTGTATTGATATTGACTCCGAAGCCATCCATTTTCTGAAACTGTTGCGAACCGTCTATTTCAACAGAATACTCATGGATGGCGGCTGGTACTTGTCCAAACGCAGCATTGGCCACAGAAAAAGTAACAATCGCAAATAGGGCTGTTCTGATTTTCAGTCTGATTATTTTTCTCATAGTTATTTTGCTTAAAAATTGAAACCGAACGACTACCCTTTTATAACAACCATGCCCACTTTGGATCGATTTATTGTTACTGCATAATCACCGTTCCCCAGACTTTTTATGGCATAACCCTCTTTAATAGATTTAGTAATTAAAGGTAATTTGTTTCCATCAAGGGTTACCGTTTTCGGTTTGAAAGCCAGGCGCAAATACTCGATATCCCGCTTTTTGGTAGCCGTGTAAGCCACGTATTTATTCCTGTATTCTACGTCTTTCAGTATGCCTTCCGAATATAAAATATGGTTTTCGGCTGGCGGAGCCCACTCAGGTACTCCGGCAAAAGCCTGGTAAAACATTCGAGGGCACTCGCCATAACAATCGGACCACCATGTATCAATGGAACTGACAGGGCTTTCAATTGCCCGCCCTTCTTCGGTATTACAGTATGTGACCCAGTTGAGGGAGCGGAAGGCTTTTTCCTTGTATTCCTCATCACCGGAGACGGCATACCAGCGAGCACATTGACTGGCGTAGCGGGCTGTTTGATAATCCATTTTGGGCAAATAAATATCCTGCTCGCCAACGAGGTTCGCGCCCCAAAGGGTAGCCGGTTCACCGGGCGCGCAACGAAATACGAAATTATCTTCAGTCCACTTGATTAGCATTGGAATGTCCTTTTTCCAGGTGGGGTTTAACTCTGGGTAATCGAACATGCACAATGAAATATTACTGGCGCTGAGGTTACTTTTATAGGTGTTGCTGTTAATGTCGGTATCGGTATGTCCATCTGTCCAATAGCCGGTTTTCATGGGGAATTGAAGGAGAAAATCTTTGGTTTTGGCAAGTGCATCCCCATAGACAGCCACATTGCCCAGATTAGCTTTGATCAAATTGTCAAATAGCATGTAGCATCCGGCCCAGTTGGCTCCGTATTCGGCCGTAATCTTTCCTGAGTCCATCACGACGCGATAAGGCCAGACGGATTTTTCGGATGTTCCCACCCGGGCATTGGCTGCCAGCACATTGGCTACATTCATGGCAGCAGTAAGGTATTTTTCATCTCCTGAAAACAGATACATTCGGTAGTAGGTCAATCCCATTTCTCCGGCATGGTCCACCTGTATTTCATGGAGAACTAAATTCTCGTGATTGGAAAAACCACGAAATTCCATATCTCCTGGATTGGTGGTGGTATATGGAAAATTAGGCCATGCGAAATCAGCCGGACTGGTACCATGCTCAAGGGAATAGTCGATTAAATCCCTGGCAATTTTCATCACGCTGGAATCGCCTGAGTAAGCGTAATAGAGACGGGCATTTTCAAACCAGTTGGGAACTTTTTCCGCCACATCATTCATCCACTCTCTTTCCTCAATTTTCCCATTCTTCACGTCAAAAGAGGCATAGAAATAATACATCGGATAATCAGATCGTGGTGCTGGCCCCGGAGCATTTGGTACTTTATTCTTAACAAAATCCCAACGCAAATGCAAAAAATGGTCGTATGCCTGGTTTTGCGGAGTGTACCATGGGAGTAATTTACCCTGGCTGTCCAATACAACTTTATGGCCGCAAAACATCGTGTCAATATCAGATACCTTCTGACAAAAAACCGATTCGGACAGCAAAAGCACTAAAAAAACAGATAATAAACGAATTCCGTGTCTCATAGTATTAAAATTAATCTTGCCCAAATCCATCTGGTGGCCATACCCTTTGGCTGTATACAGTCAATTTTGCTTCTAAAAGCTTAACTTTCCGCCTATATAAATATAACAGTTCCGCAGGTAATAGAAATGATATTGATAATAACGATAACACTTTTAGTTTGCATTCTAATTATTGCCGGAGTGTTACTGGCTTTAAGCCCCGGTAAACCAAAGCCCTACTTAAATCAAACAGGTACTCTACTAGCAGGAAGCCTCTCGGAAAAAGTTTTCGTCAATATTGGCGGAGTAAGGCAGGGAATGTTTATAAAGAGCAAGGATTCAACTAATCCGGTGCTACTTTATCTTCATGGAGGTATGCCTGATTACTTTCTTACACAAAAATACCCCACTGGCTTTGAAGACTATTTTACTGTTGTTTGGTGGGAACAACGTGGTTCAGGTATCTCTTATAGGACCGACATTCCGCCAGAATCGATGACATTAGAACAACTGATTAAGGATGTGGTCGAAGTGACGAACTACTTGTGTCACCGTTTCGGCCATGAAAAGATATACCT
>JBGSYX010000335.1:0-5166 GCA_041750735.1 Cyclobacteriaceae bacterium | reverse complement strand
AATTTTTTGAAGATGAAAAAACTACTTAGAACTAAAGCCCTTGTTTTAGCAGGGCTGGTATGTGCAATCTTTTTGCTGGCAAGCAAACCCGTCGGCAATGATGATCCAGTATCTAAAATACCCATCTACCTCAATACGTCGTACACTTTCGAAGAAAGGGCTGCCGATCTTGTCTCCAGGCTTACTCTCAAAGAGAAGGAAAGCCTGTTGGGCAATAATATGGCGGCGGTGCCGCGATTGGGGATTAAGTCCTACAATGTTTGGAGCGAAGCTTTGCACGGTGTATTGGGCTTTGCAAATCCTGAAGTTGGTCTGCCAGGGCCTACTTCCTTCCCCAATAGTGTTGCACTTGGTGCGGCCTGGGATCCGGATCTTATTCAACGAGAGGCATCGGCTATTGCTGATGAAGCCAGGGCTATTTTTGCTACCGGAACCAAAGGGCTTACCTACTGGTCTCCTGTAGTGGAACCGATTAGAGATCCACGATGGGGAAGGACTGGTGAAACCTATGGAGAAGACCCATTTCTCGTGTCGCAAATTGCTGGTGGTTTTGTAAGGGGTATGGTTGGTGACGACCCGTTATACCTCAAAACTGTACCCTGTGCTAAGCATTATTTCGCTAACAATAGTGAGTTCGACCGGCATGTAAGTAGTTCAAACATGGATAGTAGGGATATGCGCGAGTATTACCTTTCGCCATACAAAAAACTTATCGAAGAAGATAATTTGCCCTCCATCATGTCTTCATACAATGCTGTAAATGGCGTTCCAACATCAGCAAGCAAATACTACCTCGATACCATAGCCAGGAGAACTTATGGGCTGGATGGGTATATTACTGGTGATTGTGCGGCTATAGATGACATTTTTACCGGACATTACTATGTTAAAACTGCGGAAGAGGCTACCGCTCAGGGATTAAAAGCCGGGGTTGATTGTGATTGCGGAAGTGTTTATCAGCGAAGCACCATCAATGCCATGGATCAGGGGTTAATCACCATGGCAGATATCGACAAGGCATTATTGAATGTATTTACGATAAGAATGAGAACCGGTGAATTTGACCCCGCTGCTCAGGTTCCTTATGCTCAATATCAAACCAACATGGTAAATTCTCCTGCAAATAAGGCGCTTGCCAAAGAGATTGCCACCAAAACACCTGTTCTGTTGAAGAATAATAGTGTAGGCAATACGAGTAATAAAATACTTCCTCTGAATCTTGCGACGCTAAAGAAACTGGCGCTGATTGGGCCACAGGCCGGGGAAGTGGAACTAGGACCATATTCCGGAAGGCCAGCCGATGAAAATATGATTACTCCCTTAGTCGGCATTGAGAAATATTTAAAAGAGAAGGGCTTGACAACGGAGGTCGTACACAGCTCGGGTGGTAATACATCAAGTAAAAGCAATCTATTGTACGTTGCTAGTTTTGAATTATACAAATCAGACGGCAGCAGCGCAAAACATGATGCAACTAAATATAATTCAGCTTCAGAAGGCATTTCCGTCGGCTCCGGGATGGGCAGCTTAGAGCAGGTAAGAACTATTGATGACGGCTCATGGACGGCATACGAAAATATTGACCTGACGAATGTAGATAGTATGGGCCTGTTTGTTAATATACCCACAGAAGGAGGCATCATTGAGGTCAGAGTAAGTTCACCCGATGGAAATCTCGTTGCAAATTTAAATGCAACTGTAGCAGCGGGAAACAGAGCCGGGGGCGTTTACGGTGCCGGCAGTCTGATGAAAATTAAGGTGAATAAGTTAGGAGTTACCGAACCACAAACCTTGTATTTATGCTACAAAGCCCCTGATGACGCACCAATCGATGAAAAAACCATCGAATTGGCAAAGTCATCTGATGTGGCAGTAGTGTTTGTTGGCACGGATGAAAAAACCGCTACCGAAGAAGCCGACAGACTAACACTTTTATTGCCTGGAAACCAACTGGAACTTATTAAAGCAGTAGCCGAGGTTAATTCCAATACAATCGTTGTGATGCAAACATTGGGTTGTGTTGAAGTGGAAGATTTTAAAAATATCGCTAACATTCCAGGGATTATTTGGGTTGGCTACAACGGTCAGGCACAAGGTGAAGCTATAGCCAGCATCCTTTTCGGAGACGAAAATCCAGGAGGAAAACTGAATGCCACCTGGTACAAATCAGTGAATGACCTTCCACCAATTACAGATTACACGCTGAGAGGTGGGGCTGGCAAAAATGGACGCACGTTCTGGTATTTTGACAAAGATGTGTCATACGAATTCGGGTATGGATTATCTTACACAACCTTCGAATACAGCAATTTTAAAATAAGTCAGAACTCCATTACACCTCAGGATAAAATCACAATAAGTGTGGATGTGAAGAATTCCGGGAGTTATGATGGTGATGAGATAGTCCAGGTTTATTTGCGCACACCCGACAGTCCGGTTGCATTGGAGAGACCAATAAAAAGATTGAAAGGGTTTAAAAGGGTTACGATTCCTGTCGGACAAGCCAAGACGGTCAATATCGATATTAATTGTACCGACCTGTGGTTTTGGGATATGCAGAAAGATAAAATCACCTTTGATAAGGGCAACTATCTTTTTGAGATTGGAGCCTCTTCGAAAGACATTAAGGGAAGTGTAAGTGCCACCATGAATGGTGAATACAAGCCCGAACTTAAAACTGTTGTTGCTGATTGCGGTGCAACAGTGCTCAAAAAGGGTGAAACCGCACAGACCAGCCTCACAGCCGCAATGACTGATGATACATTTTATGATATTGGCAACGCCGAAATAGTTTATACTACTAATAATCCAGTAGTCGCCTCAGTCGACGCGAAGGGCTTGGTTACTGCTAATCGGGCTGGTATTGTTACAATTACTGCGAAGGTTACGATCAATGGCAAAACAGAATCTGGCAGTTTCCCAGTAAAAGTCATGCCCAACCTATCGGCATCTTCCATGAAGGTAAATAACAAAGTGATCAAAGATTTTAGTCCGGATGTCATGCAGTATAGTTACCTGGTGAAAGAGCCTTCTTCAAAAGCACCGGTAGTTACAGCAACTTCTTCAGATCCCAAAGTAATTGTTGAAGTTGTTCAGGCCAAAGGTGTTCCTGGCACAGCAACCATCTCATTGGTCGACCATATCACCTACGACAAAAAGGAATATGTAGTCAACTTTGGCGTTCCGTCAGTCAGTGATGAGTTTGATGCGGATAAATTGGGAGAACAATGGCAGTGGATAAGAGAAAACGCTTCTGACTGGAGTTTGTCCAATAAATCCGGCTCTATGGTCATCGTTAGCGGAGAAGGAGATCTAATTGAAGCCAACAATAATGCAAAAAATATCTTACTGCAAAGCGCCAATACAGACTGGACTATTGAATCGAAGATCGTTTGTTCCAGGAGGCCCACCAGCTATACTGAAAATGCCGGCATTCTCGCCTACCAGGATGATGATAATTTTGTAAAAGTGGCTTTCAGGCCTAGTTTCGGCCGAGGAAGTTTTAGGCCGGGAGGGTCTACAGTACAACCTGTCGCAGTTGACCTTTTAGTGGAAAGTGCAGGAGAAGAATTGTCCTCGGTACAGTTGAGTATAGACAACATCATTAAAGATGGCAATACGCTGTTCTTAAAGCTTGTGAAAAAAGGCAGTTCATACACTGCATATTGCTCTGCGGATGGGGAGAATTTTGAAAAGGTAGGTGAGGCAGAGGTTTTATTGAAGGATATTCGGGCGGGGATTATAGTAAATAATGGAGCAATGCCCGCGAGGTTTGCCGGATTCCGACGCTTTATGCAACAAGGGAATAAACCTGAAACACCGTTTGAAGTTGCTTTCGATTACTTCAGAATAAAAAACACAAGGATAAAATAAGCTGAACTATGAGAATCAAGACGAGTATATCTTTATCATTAACTGCTATACTAACAGTTATTACGCTAATCTCCTGGGGACAACAAGCCAATGTAAACCTTGATCATAATCCCCAGAAAGATACAGAAGGCCTCATTCCTTTCAGTGCACCATTAAATTCACCAGATGTGCGGGATGACCATACAGTAACTTTCAGGTTGAAGGCACCCGAAGCAAAGGAGGTTAAACTCGTAGGAGTAGCGATCCTTACTGCGCTGGGAAATCCACGGGAGCCGGTTCCTTTTACAAAAGGTGAAGATGGCATATGGACATTAACCGTAGGACCGCTTGAGCCTGATATGTATGCATATCACTTTAATGTTGATGGTATTCAAATTACTGATCCCAGCAATACCATTGCTGCTTTTACAGCTATGCCTCCTTATAGTCAGTTGGTAGTACATGGCGATGGTCCAGCCTACTACGATGCACGCAATGTTCCGCACGGAAATGTCACAAGACACATTTATCATTCGGACGTTACCAATGGCGAACGAGACCTCTATGTTTATACACCTCCAGGGTACAATTCCAATAAAAGTTACCCGGTGTTGTATTTACTGGGCGGTAGTGGCGAATTACCCTCCAACTGGGTGTTTGACGGACGTGCAAACCTGATTCTAGACAATTTGCTTGCAGAGGGAAAAGCCGTGCCGATGATTATTGCTATTCCTAATAACCAGGTCATTCACCGAAACCATCCAAAGCATACGGAGCTGACTTTCGACATTTTTGAAAAGGAGCTCAGGAATCATGTTGTTCCTCTGGTTGATAAGAATTACAGCACCATTAAAGCACCTAAGGGAAGGGCTATTTCAGGATTGTCCATGGGTGGGCGTCATGCCATGTTTGTCGGGTTCAAGTCGCTTGATTTGTTTGGATCTTTTGGGATACTCAGTGCAGGCGATGTCGATGCAGAAACTTCCATTGGATATTTTCTGAATGACCCCGAAGTCAGCAAGAAAGTTGATTACCTCTTTGTAGGCCAGGGCACAGAAGAGGCCAATGGACCTATGGGTAAACGATGTGTTGTGTTGGATGAAGCCCTTACAAACCACAAAATCGACCACGAATATTATGTCGGAGGACATACTGGTCATGATTGGGCTACCTGGCGACATCTGCTGTACTACAGGTTTCTGCCAAACCTTTGGAGAAACAACTAGAATGAATAAATCAACATAGACATGAAAAAACTACATTTTTTGCCGGCGGTATTAATTGCACTTATCGTAATTGCTTGCTCTGCACCTA
>JBGSYX010000334.1:0-9545 GCA_041750735.1 Cyclobacteriaceae bacterium | reverse complement strand
AACCTGGTTTTTCAGAAAGGTCACCCTTGTTGATTTTCTCAGTGATTCGATGTGATGTGTCCCTGTCAACATTCAAGAGAAAATGCCCATAGGTGCCGGCGCATGAACAACCACCGCGGACCTGAATACCGTAGCGGTCATTGAGCAGTTTTACAATGAGGTTGTGGTGCAGGCCCTGGATATAGAATGAAAAAACGCCAATTCGACCAAGGTCGTTATCGGCCAGGATATTCAATCGCGGGATATTGCGCAGACCTACAAGCGCTTTGGCAATCAACTCATTTTCCCGGTCATGGATTTTTTGCACATTCATCTGTTCTTTAAGCCTGATACTCAATGCTGCGCGAAAAGCCTGCAAAAACCCAGGAGTACCGCCATCTTCCCTGATTTCAATATCATCGAAATAAGTGTGCTCACCCCATGGGTTGGTCCATAGTACTGTCCCACCACCAGGATGGTCCGGAATGCGATTTTTGTAAAGCTTCTTATCGAAAATCAACACGCCTGAACTTCCCGGTCCTCCAAGAAATTTATGAGGAGAAAAGAATATAGCGTCGAGTTTCTGGGCCGGATTTTCCGGGTGCATATCGATATCCACATAGGGCGCAGAAGCCGCGAAATCCACGAAGCAATATCCGCCGTGCTCGTGCATAATCTCAGCTAGTTCGTGATAGGGCGTAATAATCCCGGTGACATTGGAGCATGCGGAAAATGACCCGATTTTCATCCTTCTACCAGCATACCGGCTCAACAGCCTGCGAAGATTTTCTGGTTTTATATAAAGATCTTCGTCAGGTTCGATTACCACCACATCGCAGATCGATTCCAGCCAGGGGGTCTGGTTGCTGTGATGCTCCATGTGGGTGAGGAAAACTACCGGCTTTTCGTCAATGGGCAAAGCGCAGTAGGGGGCAAGTTTCTCCGGAATTTTCAATCCCAGTATCCTTTGGAATTTTGCCAGCACGCTCGTCATGCCCGATCCTGTAGTGATAATGACATCGTCTTTTCCGGCATTGACGTGGGATTTTATCACATTATGTGCGTATTGGTAAGCGATGGTCATGTAGCGCCCAGTTTCGCTGGCTTCCGAATGTGTGTTGCCAGTCATAGGTCCAAACAGATGGAGCAATCGGTCTTCGATAGGTTTGTAGAGTCGGCCACTGGCGATCCAATCAGCATAAATCACTTTCTTCCTGCCAAACGGTGAATCGAATGTAGCATCGATACCGACGATATTTTCTCTGAATTTTTTAAAATATAGCGACAGTTCGCTTTCAATTTCCGTCTCCTCTTTCTTCATTTCCTTCACTTGTTGCATTGCCGGGCAAAGGTAGTTTTAAAAATAATCTGTCCGATTGATATTTAATTCGAAAAGGTATTTTTCATGATAATCCGGCGATAATACCGTCTTCAGAAATGTCAATGTGTTCTGCAGCCGGAGTGTCTGGCAGGCCAGGCATTCGCATTATACTTCCCGCAATCGGGATTAGAAAACCTGCACCTGCGGCCAGTTCCATTTCGCGAATGTGAATATCGAAGTTCTCAGGTCGTCCAAGGAGTTTCTCATCATCAGAGAGCGATTTCTGAGTTTTTGCTATGCAAACAGGCAGTTTATCGAAGCCCATTTTCTCAAATTTCTCCAGTTGGCTTTTCGCCGTATTGGAGAAGATAACATATTGAGCGCCATAAACTGTTTGGCATATTTTTTCCATTTTCACTCTTGCCGTATCCTGAAGTTCGTATGTAGGGCGGAAGGGTGTATTGCTCGTTTTTGCCAGTTCTGCTATACAGGAAGCGAGCTCAGTCATACCATTTCCACCATCTGCAAATCCGCGCGATACTTCGCAAGGAATGTTGAGTTCTTTGCAAATACTGATTAATTCCGCCACTTCAGCGTCGGTATCATTATAAAAGTGATTAATCGCCACCACTACCGGAAGGCCGAAACTTTGAATCGTGTCGATGTGTTTTTTCAGGTTACTGCTACCACGGCGTATGGCACTGATATCCTCATTAATGAGTTCTTTTAATGGTTTTCCGCCATGGTATTTCAGGGCTCTTATCGTCGCCACCAGCACCACAACTTTTGGTGAGATACCCGCATGTCGGCACTTGATATTGAAAAATTTCTCTGCACCAAGGTCAGCACCGAAGCCAGCCTCGGTGACCACAAAATCTGAGTAGGACATGGCCATTTTCGTGGCAAGGATGGAGTTGGTTCCCTGGGCAATATTGGCAAATGGACCACCGTGAATAATGGCGGGATTGCCTTCCAACGTCTGCACAAGATTTGGCTTTATGGCTTCTTTGAGCAGGGCTGCCATGGCACCTTCGGCATGAAGATCGCGTGCAAAAATAGCCTGATTGTCATAGGTATCGCCAACATATATCCGACCGAGTTTTTCTTTCAATTCCCGGAGATCATTGCTTAGGCAAAGTATTGCCATCACTTCCGACGCCGCAGTAATATTGAAGCCCGTTTCCCTTGGCATACCACCCGTTCTGCCACCAAGGGCCGTCACCATTTGTCGCAGTGATCGATCGTTCATATCCATGGCTCGTTTCCAAAGCACAGTTCGCGGGTCGATGCGCAGATTCCTCGATTTGCTCTGTATGTTGTTGTCGATGAGAGCAGCTAAAAGGTTGTTGGCCTTTTCAATAGCAGCGAAGTCACCTGTGAAGTGAAGATTGATGTCTTCCATAGGAACTACCTGCGACCACCCGCCTCCGGTAGCGCCTCCCTTGATTCCAAATACCGGACCCAACGATGGCTCCCGCAGAGCAACTATGGATTTTTTACCAATTTTATTCAGGCCGTCATTGATGCCGATCGATACGGTCGTCTTGCCTTCGCCAGCCGGAGTAGGCGTGATGGCGGTGACCAGAACCAGCGTGGATTTCGAAACCAGTTCCGGCCGCAGAGCCGATAAAGGAATCTTAGCCTTATACTTTCCGTAAAACTCCAGTTCGTCGCTTTCTAAACCTAGCCGCGATGCAATGTCACTAATATGTTTGGGCTGAATGCTGTGGGCAATTTCTATATCTGTCATCTGATTAAAAATTGAGTTTCAGAATGGTAAAAAATTCCATAGTAACAGAATAAAAATACGATATTAAGTTGGCATTCAGGAGTACAGGGTCATTTTTTAAGCATTAAAAATCAAAACCCAATATCAAATCCAGACGGGTGATACAGTTCTGAATTTTGATTTAAAAGTTAGCATTATAGTTGATTTTGAGATGTGTCATTTGAGTTTTAGTTTATACACAGGTTCTTTAACCAATAAGCAGAACTAAATCTATTCTTCCCGCAATTCAGTTATTACAGGTTTCCTTAGCGACATCCGGGTAATTGCCGTCGTCCACAATACGCCGTTGAACAGTATGAGACCAATGATTATCAGGGTTGTCGGTAACGAAGCCTGGACGATGCCTTTTTGGATAGAAGGCCAGATGGCAATAAAAGCTGCCAAGGTCCCAGCGAGTGTTCCTGTCGCCAGCAAAGTCAAATGTACCGTGATGAACATGGAACTTATGTGTTTTTTTTCAAAGCCAATGGCCCGGAGTATGGCTATCTCCTTTCGCCGGTCAAGTATGGATCGGGCCAGTGATATTCCCAAACCCACGGTACCGAGGACGAGTGCCAGCCCGCCGAGTATCATGAATATGGATAAATAAGTGTTTTCAACCTGGTTAAACAGCGCCAGCCGATCCGCAGCGGGGGTGAGTTCTACACCCTCCATTCTGAAAATCCTGTACAATTCATCCCTTGATAGTTCTAGCGTTGTATCCCGGCAACCAACAAGAAAAACATTGGAACCGCCAGCTGCCGGAAAGTGTTTATGAAGAAAATGCTCGTCGATCAGCACTTTTCCCTGAAAGATCGAATTCGCCAATCCACCAATGAGTTTAAGGAGTAATTCGCCGCCTGATTCATCGCGATAAATAAGTGTATCTCCTACTTTCCGGCCAAGGCCCCACTCAATCACTGTCTGGTCCATGATGGCAGGAATCACATTTCCAGGCAGAGTTTTGTGGAGCGAATTCCAGGGATCCGTTTTATCCAGATCATCAGTGGAGGTGATGAAAGTAAAACGGCCCTTCAATTCGTTGGATGGTACACCAAGGATGCCCGGAGCAGAAACTCGGTTCAGGTTTAGGCAACTTGCATCGTCGCCATCCAACGCCCTGAATTGTAGAAAGTCCATTGGAATTTCGAAAGCCCGCGCGCTTTGAACCTCAGGATTATTCAAATCATGAAGGATGGGAACGCTGGTTTCCATATAAAATTCAGCGCCGCCGGTACCACTTTCTGGAGATTTCACTTCTTGTCCAGATTCCTTTTTATTGAGCCCGATGGCAATAACAATGAATGAGCCGACCGCGAAAAGCAATATAATCCGGGAACTACGGCCCGGATTACTCTTTAAACTTTTGGTCATCAGTTCAGTCATGGATAATATGACATTTTCTGAAGCAGGGATTTGTCGGAGCCAGGCGGAAAAAAGCAATAAAAAACCAGTCATAAGTAAAATTGCCGTGGCAAAAAACAAACCCGGATTCAGGTCGTCGACGCTCCAGGAGTAGATCATTATGCCGGTAGCTAAGGTGAATGACGCAACAGCGACGATGGTATAAATGCGGGTTTTTAAAACCGGGACCTGTTGGATTCCTTTTTGAAGACCAATACTATTTTGACGTAGAAATTTTGATGTGTTGTACCAGAGGATCGTCAAGGAAAGCACGAGCGAAATACTCATGCCCATTGCCAAGGTACCGGGCTCGATTCTTTCTTGTAGCGCCGGAGTCCTGACAATATCGAACCACATGGTATTGAGGGCGTAAAAAACTACTTTATTGTAATAGATGGCCATTACTGCTCCCGCAAATATACCGAGTAAACCGACCGTCATTCCTTCAGTAAGCGCCATTTTAAGGAGACTCAACTGACTGAAGCCCAGAGCTTTCAGCGTCCCTATCTCGGATTTGCGTTTTTCCAAATGCAGGGTATACAGCAGAGCCGTAAGAATGGTGGCCGCCACAATGAGAAAAAAACTAAGTCCGAGAAAGAGTTGCGAGAAATCGACTCCTCCCCGCGCGGCAGCGAGACCTTCATCACGAACAGAAGCCAGACTTATGCCTTGCGATGCTGGAGTGAGTTGTTTTTGGAGACCCAATTTCAATTCACTGAACGATATTTTGCCTGTTGGGATTCTCAAAGTCGTGGCATTGCCGTAGCGGTTTTGCCACAAACTTTTGCCTGATGTATAGCTGATAAAAGCCTTGGGCGTACCGCGATACGATTTCCAATACGCTTCATCTTTATCCCTGATTTTACCGAGTTCCACCGGCACACCGGCTTCCCACTCGCGACAACTCCCGGCATCGGAAAGCCCTGGAAGATCAGGCATCAGGTTGGGGTCTGCGAAGTCACCGGAAAAGTTAACGATGTCCTTGATGACGAAACTTTTCTTTTGCTCCGAAAGCTCTCGCAATGGTCCGATTATATAGTAAAATAAATCCAGCGTGTCACCGGACCTGGCTTCCAGATCATCAGCGAGCCATCGGTTTATCAGGATTTCGTTTTCACCTAAATCTATATCAAATGATCCAGCAGCTACAAAGGAATATGGTGTTTCTTTCCCATGGAATTTGATCGAATTTGCCATGTACGTCAGGATTTCCTTAGCCTCAGGATAAATTGATTTTGCAGCCTGTATAGTGACTGAATCCAAAAACACCCTGTCCGATCGTATTTCCCACCAAAGGCTATCGTGCGAAGGAGTGATGCGAAGACCCAGATCATCTGTATCCCAGTTGGCAGCAAATTCCTGATCAATCGCTACCGGAGAGATATCTCGATTTTCTGCAATTAAAATGTGATTAGCACGGTTTTGCAGATCCATTTCCTTATTTAGGTAGGCCAGATCGACAAAGACGTTATCCGGGGGCAACTGGGTATTTTTCAGATTGAAATATTCGAAAAGCTCATAGTCAGCGGCAATATGCGAAACCTCAACACGGAGCGAAACCACATTGTCCTGATCGGAGACAAATGGTGCGTTTTTTGGGATTGGTCCGGCTTTTTCAAGCCTTAAAAGTACTTCATCCCCGACACGGACTTGCAACCGTGACGCCAGGTTACTGCTAATGATGGCCTTGTTGTCATTGGGCAGAGAAACACTAGTGATAGTATTTGACAATTGATAGATTCGTTCATCAATACCAATAATCTGTACTCCGTTTACTTTAACACTTCCACCTTGCATGGTCGCAAATCCATCAAGGAGGAGTGCAGGCGCGCATTGGATATTAAGCGCTTTTTCGAGACTATCAGCCAGTGAAGCCCTGTAAATTCGGTCATTGCCTTCAAAGGAATATCTCGTGTTTCCGAGTCTTTTTACTACGAGACCCTCGAGGCTTGCTTTCACCGAATCGCCAATGATAAGGGCTCCAGTGATTACCATGGTAGAAATAGCCACTCCCGCCGAAAGTGCTATATGCGAGCGACCATAATACCTCAGCGAGCGAAGAATCAACTTGAATAGGTTCATTGACAGTAGACGTATTTTTGCAAAACCCACGAATCAATTTGAGAATATACACTGAATACCGGCATCGGCAGGTACGAAGCGATCTCCTGAAAAAGAGGAGATTGCTTCTTCACCACCCTGAAAGGCGGTCGATTCATCGCAAAGACGAGGATTGTCATCGGTCGGTGGATGAAATTAGATACAGTCGACCATCCGATAAGGAATAGGTCTTATCCATCTGGCGGGCAATGTGTTCGGCGTGCGTCACTACGATCAGCGCGGTGTCGTATTCACGGTTTAATTGCAGCATTAAATCAATAACTCCCTGTGCATTGACAGCGTCTAAAGAACCGGTTGGCTCATCGGCCAGAAGCAGCTTTGGTTTGTTGATAAGCGCCCTTACGACAGCGGTTCGCTGACATTCACCACCGGAAAGTGTTGCAGGAAGTTGGCTTCTTTGATCCCACAGGCCAACTTCCCTAAGAAGCGTGGTTGCCCGTGCCTGGCATTCTTTTTTAAACGCCGAATCCTGAACAGGCAGCGTTGGGATAAGTACATTTTCCAATACGGTACATTGCGGTAGCAGGTGATGTGCCTGAAAAATGAAACCGATTTCACGGTTACGGAAAGTACACAGCGACTTTTCAGAAAAATCACGCAATGGATTTCCATTAAATATCAAATCACCGCTATCAGCAACGTCGAGCGTACCGATGATATTGAGCAGTGTGGATTTTCCTGAACCGGACGGGCCGAGGATAGCCATCGTTTCTCCCCGATCCAACCCGAGCGAAAGATTGCTAAGTACTACACGATCTGCATTGGTACTGCCGGATTTGTAGGTTTTTGATATGTCTTTAAGTTGAAGTAGCATCTTCAGGCCTGGTTTTTCACAATGGAGGAATAGATTTTAACGAGTTCCCTGGATTTTTTGTGAATATTGAAATGCGTTTCCACACCATCCCGGGCAGCTATACTAAGGTTTTTGAGCTTTTCTTTATCTGCCAGTAAATCCGCCCAGGCTTTGGCAAGCATTTCAGGTGAGTTGGTGTCGTAAACCACACCTCCGACTGATTTTTGAATAATCTCCGGGAATGCTCCCAGCGCAGGCTGCACAACCGGAACACCGGAAGCCATGGATTCCAACAGGTATAGACCAAATGCCTCACCTTCGAGCACGGGTACTGAAAGGATGGATATTTTTTGGAAAAATTCATGCCGACCATCTTCAAAATCTACATAGAATTCCACAGAATCCTGAAGCCCAGCCTTTGTGATTTTCTTTTTCATAGATTTAATGAATGTTTCATCATCCCCTGTATAGCCACCCGTTATAACGAGATTCACTTTTTCCCAGGCCGGATCCTTTTTAAAATGAATAAAAGCATCCACCAACACACCGAGGCCGTTGCTTTCACAAAGCCTGGATATATAGCCGATGTTCAATGGTTTTTTGTCAATTTCAGTAAAGTGATAATCATCGGGGTCGATGGTGATATGATTGGTAATAAGCTTTTGATCTGGGATGTCGAGCCACTTTTTCATTTGACCGGAATAGTAATTGCTCACCGAAAAAAAGGCATCAACATCTTCAGTGCGTTCTTTCATCAGTTTCCAGGTTTGGGTCCTGAAGGGTTCGTCCATGGCATTTACCCATACATCTTCATCCTGTAGCGAGCAAACGATTTTAACATCGAGTTCATTTTTCAGTTTTCTTGCCAGGCCCAGTAAAAGCGCATTCGATATATGGATAACATCGGCATGGCAATGATTTTTCAACCAATCAACGAGATGGTCAAGTTCTGCGTTCTGCCCTCCAGCCTCACCAAGCAGCATGGAAATGGTCATATCTTCCAGTCCCTTGGGGTTTGTAGAACCGGCCATTCCGGCAGCGAGTTTTAGGATCGGGGCTGAGTTGAATAACTTGTCAAGCCAACGCGGCGCTTTGCGCATTATTTTGTAGGAATGCCGGAGATAAAGACTTACCGCGCCATAAAAAACCGGTACCTGTTCCAGGTCGTGTTCATCGGCGAAAATTGGCAGGTACATAGGCACTTTCACCACCTCGACACCAGCTTCCTTAAGCCCACGGAGATATTTGCTGTCGCGCAGGCAATTTCCGCAGTAAAAACTTCCACCTGACCCCGGTACTATATGGACAATCTGCATAGTGGTATTGTTTATTTTCTAAAATAATAAATATTCCCATCGCGCGCACCGAGGACTAGACCTCCGTTGAATATGGCCGGATTGTGGGCTATGGCGCTGCCTACCTCGTATGACCACACCTGCTTGCCGCTTTCTGAATCAACTAAATAGAGCATTCCATCCATCGTGGCAGTGATGACCAGCGAACCTGAGATTACCGGTGAAGCGTCGATACGGCCTCCGGCGTTGAAATTCCATTTTTCTTTTCCGTCGGATTTATTAAAACAACGAAGATATTTGTCCTGACCGCCGATGATCACTTTATCACCTGAAATCGCCGGCGAACCAAGAATGGGCAGATTGCTGACAGGATTGTCATAATGCCATTTCATCGAACTTTTTGTTAGGTCGATGCATGAAAAAAGGCCATCGTAGTCGCCTGTAAACGCCAGATTTTCTGCCAAGGCTACCGAACCGGCAATATAAGTGGCGACGTTGATTTTAGTGCGGAGCTGGCCATTTTCCAGATTCACAATATGCAGAAATCCATCACAGCCGCCAAAAATCGCTACGCCGGAGTAAATTGCTGGAGCGCCATTGATGTAGTTGTCCGACTCGTATTTCCAAACCATCTTTCCCGTCGCCGCATCGATGCAATGGAGGTAGTAGTCGTAGCTTCCGACAATTATAAACAGTTTGTTTTTCAGGTAGAAATAGTTCGCAGAACCCATGATCTGGTTCTCCGCCTGGTAGGTCCAGATCGTTTTGCCGCTTTTTGCATCAAGCGCATAAAAACTTCCGCTAAGGTTACCGACATACACGCGGCCGCCGAGGTAAATTGCCGGGGCTTCAATGGAATTGTCT
>JBGSYX010000333.1:0-2428 GCA_041750735.1 Cyclobacteriaceae bacterium | reverse complement strand
GAAAATCATGAGGATGTAAGTGAGAAGTTTGCCGAGGAACTAATGTCTAAGTTTGATTATCCAGCAGATAGAGCCAGTCTCGTTAAATCAGCGATTCAATCAACTAGAAACCGACATCCTCCACGGAATATGATTGAATCTGTACTGCATGATGCTGATTTTTCACATCTGGCAAGGAAATCCTATGCTGATCGATCAATCCTACTGAAAACTGAACTTGAGCGAGTTACAGGCAAGGCGATTCCCTGGAGGGAATGGTATTCGGATAATCTGAAATTCCTGAGCACTCATCAGTTTTATACAGATTATGGTAAAACTATATTCGAACCCAAAACTTTGGAGAACATCATCGACCAGAAGAAGCTACTTAAAAAAGTGAGTAATTTTCAGGACGGCGCTCTCGGAAGGGATATGAACATGGATCCCGAAAGGCTAAAAGAACTTAAGAAAAAACTACGGAAGGTGGAAGGTCGGCCTGAAAGAGGCATTGAAACGATGTTTCGACTCACCTCCAGTAATCACATTCAACTGAGTTCGATTGCTGACAGCAAAGCGAATATTCTCATTTCGGTCAACGCTATAATAATTTCCATCATGATGAGTGGCTTTCTGAAAGCGCTCGACACAAACCCGCACCTGCTCATTCCAACCTACATGATTCTGGCAATCAACGTTATCACCATAGTTTTTTCCATATTGGCATTGCGCCCAAACGTCACGACCGGTAAATTCACGAGGAAGGACATTGAAGATAAAAACACGAACCTCCTCTTTTTTGGAAATTTTCATGATATGGAGCGAGATGATTACAAATGGGGAATGACCCAATTAATGTCAAACTCAGAATATCTCTATTCAAGCCTCATCGATGATATCTATTTTCTTGGACGAGTTTTGGGGAAAAAATACAGGTTCCTGAGGATATCCTATAATATATTTATGTACGGAATCATCTCAGCGGTATTAGCCTATATCATTGCTACCTATTTTTATCTATCCAAGATTTGACCGATACAAGCTATCAAAATTGAAGTACCTCACGCAGACGGGAATATCCTGATTTGCTTACAGGAATCGGGTTACCGCTTTTGAGTTTCAGCTGATAGCTATCCTTTTCGTACAATTCAATTTGTGAGACGTTGTCTGTACGCACGATATAGGATCTATGTACCCTGACGAAGGATTTTTCCGGTAAGTGGTCTTCGAAGTATTTCATAGTGTTTTGCTTCAGATACTTCCCTTGGGGAGTGTGGATCATTACGTAATCATCCTGCGCTTCGATAAAATCAATTTCTTGCAGATAGATGATCTTTATGCGTATGCCGATTTTCACTGCGATTCGTTCAAGCTGGTCGTGCCGTGCATGATTTTGCTTGATTATGGATTCCAGACGCTTTTTTGCCTCCGGCTTTTGCATTAAATCGGCAGCCCGCTCTAAGGCAGTACGCAAGCGGTCTGCGCTATACGGTTTAAGCAAATAATCTACGGCGTTTTGTTCGAAAGCTTTTACGGCATATTCATCATAGGCGGTAGTGAAGATTACATGAGGCAGGTCATCGATGAGTTCGAGCATTTCAAAACCTGTGAGTTTTGGCATCTGTACGTCCAGAAAGATAAGATCAGGCTTCAGCAATGCGATGCCTTTCAACCCATCAAAGCCATTTTCATACTCTCCCACAATGTCCACGCCGCCAATTACTTTCAGATGACTGAGCAGATGGACTCTGGCCAATGGTTCATCGTCGATTATGAGAGCACGGATCATAATTTGTTTTGAGGGAATGAAAGTGTAACGATGAATTTTCCGTTGTCCGAGTTCACCACAATCAGATCGTCGCGTCCGTAAAGCAGCCGCATTCTTTCGCTTATGTTTTTGATCCCAATGCCGTTGCCTTTCACTGTAGGCTTATTGTCCTTCTCCACCTCATTTTCAATCTGTACTTTCAGAAAGCCATGAAAACAGTCAGCCGTGATACGAATCTCCACCTGGCCCAGAGCTTCGCTGACGCCATGTTTCACGGCATTTTCAGCAATGGGCTGCAGGATAAGCGATGGTATCTTGGCATCGAGGCACTTTTTGGTGATATCGTGCCGCACTATGAGTTTATTGCCAAAGCGGATTTTTTCTATATCCAGATAGCGGGAAATATTTTCTAATTCAGCAGAAAAACTGCGCATTGCATCCGGTTTTTCAGCAATGGAAAAGCGTAGAAAATCGGAGAGTTTCAGGATCATTTCACGTGCCTTTTCACCCTCAACAAGAGTCAGGGCACTTATAGAGTTCAGGCTATTAAAAAGAAAATGGGGGTTTATCTGGCTTTTTAATGCGTTTAGTTCAGCAACTTTCACATTGGTCTTCAATTCTGACTCAAGGTTGATCTTCTCAATGAAGTTCGTATAGTACATATGGAGGTAGTACACAAGGATA
>JBGSYX010000332.1:0-1812 GCA_041750735.1 Cyclobacteriaceae bacterium | reverse complement strand
TCGTGCAATTGGATAAATATGCTCTCAATGCTTTGATCTCTTGGATTCAAATCAACGTTTTTGAATGTGTCTATATCTAATATTAACTTTGGCAGTCGAGTCGACTGATCACTCTCGAGTGCCTGAACAACTTGTGAAGATATACCTCTTTCCGAATCGCTAATTGTAATTTTTGAAAAAAAAGTGGTTAACGATTGAGGTAATTCTTTTGGTATGACAGGACCAGCTCTCAAGAAATGATCTAAATCTACTCTACCAGATGGTAAGGGGATATGATTAATATACCGAACAGCCAATCTTATGACAACTTCAGGTATGGATACATCTCGGTATAAAGTCCACAATTCCATCGCAGTGGGTAATAATTCGTTCCAACCCGTATATGGTTTTAGTCGATTAAGTGTAAACCCGTCGATGCGAAATTGTGCTATTAGTTTTTCGTCTTCTGATTTGTAGAAGAAGCCTTGGAGACCCAAATTTTCAATATTAGGCGGTTGTGGTCCCGTCGGCGTAACTTGAAAAGTAATTATTCCTCCACGCCTTTCATCGATTTTTGGGAATCGCTGATTTAATTGGGACTTAAGGGCTGCAAACCGTTCCACATCAAAATCATTGCGAGCTTTAACCCTAATATCAAAAATCGCTTCAGTAATAGGCGGAGATTTCAGATTACGGAGCTGAGGCATTATATAACTTTTCTGAAGAAATGAAATCAATATGGAATTGTTGATACAATAACCTTGAAAGGAGTATAGCACAACTTTTTACTCTAGAGAAATTTCTGGGGATGATTCGAAAAGAAGTTTAATGAGTAGAATTTCATGTAAATGGTACCCTTCAAATCTTGTTAAACTAGCCTGGCAGACTTTTGATCCTCTGAACTTAATCTATGTCCCAAATTCGCAATCCCCTCTTCAGCTGCCTCAAATCTTTATGCCCTTTCAACATGAACGACCGCATCTCCACATTATTCGGGAACGGACGTTCAGACACAGCGATGGACGCCTGGTGTTTGTTTACTCGGACTACGAGGGCGTCTAGATCTTTCCGATCGGCCTCGTCCAGACTGTCGCGGAAGAGCGCGAACCAGTCGTATTGGTGGATGTTGTCGAGTTGGGAGTTGGTCATGTGGGGGATTTTAACCAGGTGCGTTCGGGGAAAAGGCTCTGTGAGGCAATATCCTCCGAAATATCCCCCTGTCGTTCTCCCGACTCACGGCTACTTATAACACCCGCAAATAAATACAAGTTGGATATCAGTAGCTATCACTTGGCTGAATATTATCTATTTATAGTATCTCACTAGAAGCAGCATTAAGATATTGAATGTATTTTTCGATCATTGTTTGAGCGATCCCTCTTGCTTCATCGAGTTCGGCTTGTGTGGCGTCGCGCAACTCACCACCAGTCCGTCCGCGGTGCCGCCCCTGGCGTAATGGTTCATCGTTACAGAGTTGTCCTAAACGAGACCAGTTTTCTCGAGCGATACTCAACTCGAATCGTGCTGTAGTGCCATTGCCAAATATATTGGAAAGTCTATCTCGAATTTCATATAAGTACACAAGCTCATTATTAGGATTATGCATTGCAGCGTTGAAACTTCGGAGCAACAACCCGAGATTTTCGTCGCGAGAGGCATGTTCACTGGTCAATTCAGCGAGCATTTTATTCTTTGCTATTCGATCTTGTTTTGTATCCGCAATGACATTTCCGTTTTTATCGCGGACCTGGATATCAACTTGCCCCATCGTCATTCTCATTGATAATGATTCAGCTTCAAGATAGAAATCTCTGTGTCCATCAGGATGCTCAC
>JBGSYX010000331.1:0-5518 GCA_041750735.1 Cyclobacteriaceae bacterium | reverse complement strand
AACTCACAAATCAAATAAGAAATAATACAAGACATACCCTTTCGGGAATAAGCAATTTTGTATCAGAAAAATTTATAAACCAAAATATCAATAGCATAGAAAATAAAGATCTTCAATTCAAGACAAATATAAATTGTGGCGGATGCGTAGCATCCGTAAAACCACATTTGGACAATGCAGAAGGAATCTGCCATTGGGATGTAGATACAGTCGGCAAGGATAAAATCCTATCAGTGCATTCCGAAGGTATTACCAGTGAGCAGGTTCTTGAAATCGTTAGAAAAGCTGGTTACACAGCGGAACCTCTTACATCTTAAATCATTCATCAATTAAATCACACACAAATGAAAAAGATAATTTTTGTACTCGCAGCTATGCTCTTTGGGTTTTCGGCTTTTACTCAAAATACAAGCCTCATTCTAAATAATTATATAGATGTAAAAAATGCCTTGGTCAGCGGCAATGGTGTAGCAGCATCGGAGAGCATCAATACGCTGTATAACACGGTGAAAAAGGAAGAAAGCTTTCCGCAAAAAGCTGAATTACTGAAAGCGTCCGAAAAAATGCACAAGGCCGGTGATGACATTGAAAAACAAAGGGCGGCCTTCAATGATGTTTCTATTGTAATGTGGGCGTTGGTCAAGGGTTCTGAAAAAGTTGATGATCCCATATATTATCAATACTGCCCCATGAAAAAAGCCTATTGGCTAAGCAAGGAAAAAGAAATCAAAAATCCTTTCTACGGTTCTGCGATGCTCACTTGTGGTAAGATCGTAGAAACTAAAGATTAATACGAAAAGGCAGCCGTGAAGTATGGATGCCCATATGTCCAATCCATAATAAAATTACTTAAATGGATTTAGAGTATTTATTTTCAAAAAAACTGCTACTGCTCATACTGTTGGCACATTTTATAGCTCAAGTCAGTATAGCCCAAAAGGTGGTACGGTACAATTTGTATGTAAAAGACACCATCGTAGCATTTGCCGGTAAGGAAAAAAGAGCCATTGCAGTAAACGGACAAATACCCATGCCCACACTCACATTTATGGAAGGTGATACTGCTGAAATTGTGGTTCATAATCTGTTAAAAGAAGGTACATCGCTGCATTGGCACGGTGTACAATTGCCCAATAAGGAAGACGGTGTTCCATTCCTTACCCAAATGCCAATAAAACCGAATGCAACGCATACCTATCGTTTTCCGGTAAAACAAAATGGTACTTATTGGTATCACAGTCATGAAGGTTTCCAGGAACAGATTGGTATGTATGGTTCCCTAGTTTTCCTGAAAAGGTCGGACGATCCTGATTTCCGAAAGGGAATAGATGATTTACCGTCCATTTCCGTCACCTTGAGCGAATGGACCAATATAGAGCCCCACCAGGTGCAGCGCATGCTGGCTACTGGAAATGATTGGTTTGGAATCAAAAAAAATACCGTACAGAGTTACTCCGAAGCCATAAGAGAAGGTCATTTCAAAACAAAGATCAACAACGAATGGAAGCGGATGGAGGCTATGGACGTAAGCGATGTGTACTATGAGAAATTCCTGATCAATGGCAAAGCAGAAAGTCAGATCACAAAATTCCAGGGGCGTGATAAAGTTCGGTTGCGGATTGCCAATGCAGGAGGTTCGTCCTATTTCTGGCTAACATATTCAGGTGGAAAAATCACCATTGTGGGGAATGATGGCAACGACGTAGATCCAGTAGAAGTAGACCGTTTTATCATCGGCGTATCTGAAACCTATGATATCATCGTAACTCTATCGAAAGATGAAAACTCTTATGAACTTCTGGCAACACCCGAAGACCGCTCCGGAAGTGCCTCGCTATTCCTGGGGCAAGGCGAAAAACAATTTGCATTAAAGCTTCCACGATTGAAATATTTTGAGGGAATGAAGATGATGAACGGCATGATGAAGACGAATGGCGAAATGCACGATATGGGGATGAATATGAGCTTACAAAAAATGGATATGAATGCCGTGATGTGCCCTGAAATTTCTACTCAGAATTCAATGCAGGAAATGGATCATTCCGAACACAATATGGATAGTATGAGTCAAAATAATCCTTTACAAAGTGAAATGACCAGTGGCAACATCGAAACGTTGAACTATGGAATGTTGAAATCAACACATAAAACAACTCTTAATCCAGATGCCCAGGTAAAAGAACTGCGTTTTGAACTGACGGGTAACATGAACCGCTATGTATGGAGTATGGACAATAAAGTGCTTTTCGAAACCGACAAAATTCCAGTCAAGAAAGGGGAAGTTTTACGCATCACGCTCTACAATAATTCTATGATGCGTCACCCCATGCACTTACATGGATTTGATTTCAGGTTGCTGAATGACCATGGAGAATATTCACCACTTAAGAATGTGATGGATATTATGCCGATGGAAACCAACGTTATAGAATTTGAAGCCAATGCCGAAGGTGACTGGTTTTTCCATTGTCACATTCTGTATCATATGATGGCAGGGATGAACCGTGTGTTCGAGGTAGGTGATTATCAAAATCCATTACTTCCAGACAAAGCCAAAGCCTACAAACATTTGCAGCGAGAAAGCAATATGCTGCATTTTATGGCACAAAACGATTTAGCGACCAACGGGAATGATGGAGAAGCCATGTTGCAGAATATACGATGGAGTCTGGGTACAGAATGGCGTTTAGGTTATAACGATATGCATGGATACGAAGTAGAAACACATTTGGGAAGATACATCGGTAAAATGCAATGGTTGATGCCATTTGTGGGTTTTGACTGGCGATACAGAAAAATGGGAAAAGATGAACACGATAAAAATCTGTTTGGTCAGTTAAATAAAAAGGACAATAGAAGTGCGGTCAGCGTAGGTTTATTGTACACTCTTCCGATGTTAGTCAACATTCAGGCAGAAGTTTACCTCGATGGCATTGTTCGATTATCCTTAATGAGAGAAGATATTCCCCTGACTAAACGATTAAGAGCAGGGTTTATGGTAAATACTGACTTAGAATATATGGTTGGACTGAATTATATTATTTTAAAAAATATTGGATTCAGAACGCATTACGACAGTGATATGGGATTCGGTGCAGGGTTGGTATTGAATTATTGACAGAATAATAATAGAAAGCAACTCGCAAAGCCCTGAATCGACCAAAGCTTTGCCAAAGAATCAGCAAAGCCAAACCTCTCATGGTCCGACTCCGGATTCTCACCCGCATTCCAGCCCATCACTTATTAACACGCTGTCCTATTTCATTGAAGCCCAAGTTGAAAATTATGGTAATTATCCAGCATTGGTTCTTTGCCGCGTTGCCTCAGCCCGGTCAGAACTTTAACTATTTTGTGGTTTTCGATGATCGGAAATCACCTGCATTTCTGTCCATCGAAGCGTGAGCCCGTAACTGGTAAAACCAGGGGTTGGATTTTCCATAGCCTACATGGCCGCTACGCCATCAAAGGGATGAGTTAGGCATCTGATCCAAAAAAGGTCAACCTCCATTCACTGTGCCATTGCTATGCCACGCATCTATTAGATGACGGCACATACATCGTCACCATCAAGGAACTTCTGGGCCATACTGAAATAGCCACTATATGCTTAACTCCATGTGGCGCATTACCCAATCCCTGCTGCCCTTAGTCTACTGGTTCAGGCTATAGGGACTGTAAAAAGGCCTGGTTGTCTATACACAACAAGGATAGATCGAGATCAACAACCTTCTGATTAAAAACACTATATGATCCCAGGCCATTTGTTACGCAAGGTAATTTATTGTGAAAAGTTATATTGCGCATCAAACCGTACGATTGTCTCTAAACAACCCTTCACTTTTTTTAGTTATTGGCCAACTTTTTATTTTAGCCCACCACCTACTGAAAAATTTGTTTTCCGTGTCACTCTGCTCCTTATCGTACTCGCCCATCAATAATCCGATGGGCTTGAGCGACTCATATTCAACACAAACAACTTTCAACATAGAAGCAAATGGCAGAAACAATATCATTCCTACCACGGCCCATACAACACCACCGACAATAATACTGAGAATAGCAGCAAGTGCATTAATTTTTAAACTTCCACCAACAATTTTTGGACTAAGAAAATTATTTTCAATGGTCTGAATAAGCCAAAATAAAATGACTACAGCTATTGGCATCCAAAATGAATCGTACGATATAAAAGTATAAAGAACTGGAATTGCCGCACCCACTGTAGTACCAATGTACGGAACAATGGCCAATACTCCAGCCAAGAAACCAAAAAGGAAAGGATTATCAATACCCAAAATCCACAAGCCAATGCTATTGGCAAGTCCCACAATTATCATAAGTGTGATCATCCCAAGTAGATATTTTTTTCCAACCTGCTGCATCGAATTGAACATAACAATTGCGCTAGCCCGCTTATTTTTAGGGAAAAACCATGTACATGCATCTGTAAATCCGGTTCTATAAATCAAAATCAGAAAGGTAAAGACTATGGTTGAAAATAGTCCTGTGAGAAATGCAGCAGTAGTACTGAACGTTTGACCCAAAAGAGCTCCAGCTGAATCGCTTAACCAATTTTTGAGCCGTTCAACCAATTCACCTTTATCTAAATGCGGCAAAAAGTTCAAATTTTTATTGATATAAAGGGTGGCTTCGGCAAGAACCAGCGCTATTTTGTGTCTGATTTCAAAGAACTCCTGCGAGAGGTTTAGTATTTCGTTTGAGAAAAGAAAAATACCCCCAACTATCATTAAAATCACTATCAATATAGAAAGTAAAGCCGCCAGAGTTCTGTTTAGTCCCCATAACTCGAATCTGTTAGCAACCGGGAGGAGGATAAAGGAAACCAACAATGCAAATGCCAACGGAATGAGTACCGTCTTGGCAAAAATCATGAAGGCAAAAATCGAAAATACTGTAGCTATTACATAAAACAGCTTTTGAAAAGATAATTTCATGCTACTTGTATCTAAGTCTTCCATTTCATGTTACTTTATAAGTATGGATTCAGTTAATGAAGCATTGATTGCATTTATCAGAATTAAGGTTCATTGGTGCAGTGTAGACATTTGGTATTTTTACTTCTGATCTTTCTCTTCCTTATTTTTCTCCTTCTCTTCTTTTGCCCTATTTTTCTCGATCTCTTCCTCTTGCTTTAAGGCAGCCTTTTCTTTCTTTTTAAAGTACCCTCTTAGGAGGATATTGTGTTGAGCCGCTTCCATATTTTCATCTAAACCCCTGGTGCTATGCTTTAGATTTAGTATGGTCTGGTTTATATTTTCAGCAATAGTAGAGTCCTGAATTAGCCTTCCAAGCGTACCGCTCCCACTATTTATTTTAATCATAATTTCGGCCAACTGATCCGTAATAATCACGGCATTACCGGCTGTTAAAGCTAAACTCGCGATAATCGCATCAGTCTCAACGGGCTCGACCGATTCAAGTCGCTGGCCTTCTTTGGCCAAAGGAGCATCTGTACTCCCTTGTGTTAAAATTAACAACCTATCGCCTATTATCCCTT
>JBGSYX010000330.1:0-20331 GCA_041750735.1 Cyclobacteriaceae bacterium | reverse complement strand
CTAATGAACTTCCGGCTGGTTGGTTATGGACTTTCTCAGGCCAAAGGTCAACTACAGATAATACGTGAAGCCCGGCCGATTTCAGAAGTATTAGCAGACCCTCTTTTCCCGGATTCCCTCAAAACAAACCTGAAAGTAATCCACGATATACGCAACTTTGCATTTGATTCGTTGGGTATAAAGCAATCAGAAAACTACACTACCGTTTTCGACCAAAAAGGAAAGGAACTCATGTTTGTCGTAACTGCCTGCGATCCATTTAAACTTGAACCGAGAGAATGGGTATTTCCCTTCATAGGTACATTTTCTTATAAAGGGTACTTTGATGAAAAAAAGGCACAACTGGAGGAAGACAAACTGAAAGCGGAAGGACTGGATACCAACATAAGAACAGCTGGCGGATGGTCTACTCTTGGGTGGTTTAACGATCCGATATTGTCAAACATGTTGGCGGAACCCGAAGCCGATTTCGCGGAAACGATCATTCACGAACTTACACATGGCACCTTATTTGTAAAGGACAGTCTTCGGTTCAATGAAAATTTGGCGACGTTTTTTGGAATCAAAGGCTCAGTAAAATATATGGCGAATAAATATGGCCAACATAGTGAACTTGTAAAAAATTACCGCGACCGGTGGTCAAACAGAAAAATACTCAGCGCCCATATCCTGCGGGGAGCCAACCATCTTGACAGCCTCTATAACTCATTTAATGAAACGATGCAACGCGATGATAAAGAACGACTGAAGAACGAAGCCATTGGTCTTATCATCCAAAATATTGATACTTTACCACTTAACAATAAAGAATCCGTGATCGAGTATTATTTAGAATTAAAACCGAACAATACTTTTTTCATGTCGTTTTTGAGATACAGAGGAGATTATGAGTTACTTGATAATGAATTGATCAACCGGTTTCACGGGGATTTGAAAGCAATGCTGGAGTACTACAAAAAAACCTATACGACCCTGTGATTGATTGCAAACAAATGACCACACGTTGCTTTTTGTCAAAGTACTTTAATCAGCACTGGCAAAAAATCACTTTTCTCGTATTGCCATTCCTGCTAGGTCTTTCTGGACCACAAGACTCATACCGAATCATTAAGCAGGACTGTCTGTCAACAGGCGAACGAATTGAATACAAGGTGCACTATGGCTTTATAAATGCCGGTGAAGCCATAATGCAAACAGACAAATCCATCCACACCGTAAATGAACGACCTTGCTATAAGGTAGATGTGTACGGTAATACTGTGGGTTTTTTCGATATGATTACGCAGGTTCGTGATAACTGGGGTACTTATATTGATACCTCAGCTATCGTATCGCAAACGTTTTACCAAAGTATTCATGAAGGGAAGTACCATAAAAAAGAGGTAATACAATTTGACCAGTTGAACCATAATGCCATTGTTCACAAACTCCATAAGCACGATAGCACACTTATAAAAAAGGATACTATCAGCACCTTACCACACATACAGGATCTGGTTTCAGGGTATTACTACATGCGGACTTTCAATTTTTCAAAAATGAATGTAGGCGAGATTTTTACAGTATCCGGATTTTTCGATGATACTACCTACCAGGTTCAGGTAAAATTTCTTGGCCGGGAAAAACTTAAAACAAAAATAGGTGAACTCGATGCTTTAGTCCTGTCGCCGATAATGCCTAAAAATTCATTCTTCAGGGGTAAAAACCCCATACGTGCCTGGCTTTCAGACGACAAAAGACGAATACCACTGAAAGTAAAAGCGGAATTGATTATTGGTGCTTTGGAGATCGACATCCGATCATATAATCAGTAGGGGTTTAAGGCATTATTATTCCTGCATTACTCGAATGTTATTATTACGTATTACTATTGTTGCGCTTTTTCTTATCTTAAATTGGCTTATTAACTTCGCCCTCAATAAATTGAATTTTAACTACTTAAATCAATATCCACCAACATGAGCAGTGGTACTGGAAAAAAAATCCTCGTTGTCGACGATGAAGCGGATATCCTTGAACTCCTTAGGTATAACTTAAAAAAGGAGGGCTATCTGGTAAAAACTGCGTCTAACGGACTGGAGGCTGTAAATATTGCACGAACCTTCGTTCCGGATCTTGTGTTGCTAGATATAATGATGCCCCAGCAAGATGGTGTAGAAACATGCCGCCAACTTCGGAGTATTCCGGATCTTGAAAGCGCCTTTATCGTTTTCCTCACTGCAAGATCGGAGGAGTATTCGGAGGTTGCCGCATTTGATATTGGCGCAGATGACTATATCACAAAGCCAATAAAGCCCCGTGCGCTTTTGAGTCGCATAGGCGCGATGTTCAGGCGTGGCGAAGTGAAGAGCAAAGAAAACCAGACAATTTCCATTGGGCCGCTCGTAATAGACAAAACCAGCTATACCATCAGTTACGACGAGAAAAAGATCACGCTTCCAAAAAAGGAATTTGAGCTCTTGTATTTTTTGGCCCAGAATCCAAACAAAGTGTTCAACCGCGATGACCTTTTGCAAAATATCTGGGGTTCTGATGTATATGTGCTGGCGCGAACTGTAGATGTCCATATCCGGAAAGTGAGAGAAAAAATCGGCGATGGATTTATTCGCACGGTCAAAGGCGTTGGCTACAAGTTTGAAATAGATTAACTTGGTGCATGCTCACAAATTCCAAGAGTGTCGCCATACTTATTTCGGCAACCGTTTCCATTATCACTACCGCATTTCTATCCCTGGTAGAAAATGTGCCAACTGAAGGATTGATTGTTGCGTTTGTACTTTCATTGTGTTCAACTTATATCATCACCTTTTTTACGGTTGATATTTTTATTTTCGGACAAATCGAAAAAATCCATGAGCGTATCAGCCAACTCAACAACGAGAAGTACAACTTCATAGACGAGGATTTTACACAGAAAAAGGGCAACCCACTTTATCGAATCAACAGTGAAATCATCACCTATGCGCTTTCAAAGCAGCGCGAGATCGACGAATTAAAAAAGGCTGAAACATTTCGACGGGAATTTATTGCTAACATTTCACACGAACTCAAAACGCCTATTTTCGCATCACAGGGTTTTATCCATACCTTATTAGACGGGGCGGTCAAAGACAAAAATGTCCGTAATAAGTTCTTAAAAAAAGCTGCTAAAAACCTCGATGGCCTCGACCGTCTTGTCGCTGACTTGCTCACCATTTCCCAGGTGGAAACCGGGGTTATCAAAATGGAAATGGAGAATTTCAATATCCATGGACTGATTCATGAAGTATATGAGCAATTGGAGCAAAAAGCTGAAAAGAAAAAAATTGAATTGTGCTTTGCTCAGGACTGTCCGACAGACTTACTTGTTTTTGCAGACAGGCATAAAATCTATCAGGTAATTCAAAATCTGGTTTCCAATGCGATAAAATACCGCAGTGAAGACCACTCTTACGTCATGGCCAACTTCATAGACCATGGAACTGAAGTAGAAGTTGTTATTTCTGACAACGGCATAGGGATGGCGGAAGAACACATCAGCCGGATTTTTGAGCGGTTTTACCGAATTGATAAGAGCCGTTCGCGAGATAAGGGCGGCACAGGATTAGGACTTTCTATCGTAAAACATATCATTGAGGCGCATCACAGCCATGTGCGAGTTAAGAGTAAACCCGGAGCAGGATCTGAGTTTAGCTTCAGGTTGCAAAAAGGCATCCCAACAAGTTAGTTGACCAAAAGTGTATATTGAATTACTTTTCTTTGAAAAGTCTTTCAATATATACGGAAACCGAATAACCGACACCAACAGCCATGGTCAGCGCGATAAGGAAAAATGAAGTGAATAAGAATAGCATGTCTCAACTTTTTATGATGTAAAAGTGGGCATTAAAGTTTTGCCGTACTGTCCAGAAATATTTTTTACCTGATGCATGTAATGTTTAAAAAAAAACTTAAATCAAATGCCCAAAACAAGCTGGCTGACAATAGCATATATTTTGAGTTTTAAATTTAAATAATGAAAAATCCACTACTTGATGATCTGGTTCTTTTCGAAAATGACGACCTGCTGATAATCAATAAGCCTGCTGGTATTTCTACACTGGAAGACCGACATGACAATATAAATATTCTGGGCCTGACAAGAAAAAAGTATCCTCACATCCAAACCTGCCACCGATTAGATAAAGATACATCAGGGGCGCTCATATTTGCAAAAAATCCAGAGAGTTATCGCTCCATTTCAATGCAATTTGAACAACGGAAGGTAGAGAAAGTGTACCATACCGTTGTTTGTGGAAGATCTGACTTCAACGAAACGGAAATAAACATACCGATCGTGATTAGAAGTAGTGGTCTTGTTTTTCTCGATAAAATAGAAGGAAAACCCAGTACGACGTTTTTCACTACACTTCTGAATTTCAGTCAATGGAGTCTTGTGGAATGTCGGCCTGTTACGGGTAGAAAACATCAAATCCGGATTCATCTGAAATATGCCCATCACCCAATTATTGGTGACGCGGAATATGGTGGAAAAGACATCTTTCTGGTAGATATCAAACGAAAATACTCAGTCTCTGACGGGGAAGCCAAGCCGATCATTGGCCGTGTGGCCCTGCACGCACGATCAATTGCCTTTGCATTGCCAAATGGAGAACCAATAAAAGTAGAGGCTCCGTATCCGAAAGACTTTTCTATACTACTGAAACAATTGGAAAAGTACGCGCCCGGTCATTAATCAAATACTACCGATCCAAATCCTTACTTTTTCCCTGTTCAGTGCGATTTGCAGACTCTATCTTGGGATCATTAACATTCTCATCCAGAAAGGCGTTTATCTTGTCTATATCCAAACTAGATTGAATTTCGCCGAATGTATTAATGGATATATTAAGACCCTCCAACTCCTTTGTCACCTTGGGTTTGCTTTTCGCGATTGGTTTCTTTTTGATTCCCATGGCTATTTAATGCTTTTCAGGGCAGTATTTATTCGATCAATGACTTCTTCTTTTCCAATCACATACATGGTTTCCATCAGATCAGGTCCACCGGCTACACCAGTTATCACAACCCTGAGCACCTGCATGACTTTGCCAATGACAGAATTATTTCGCGTTAATACATCGTTTAGGATGTTCAGCGCCACCGAAGGATTGAATTCTCCGACTTTTTGAAGTGCATCTGAATATTGCCGTAAAATTTCCTTTGCTTCACTATTCCACTTCTTCTCTATTACTTTTTCATCATAAGAAACTGGCGCATTAAAGAAATAAGAGCCAGTTGACCAGATTTCGGTTGGGAATGTTACCCTTTCCTTCATTAACCTGCAAATGGTTGCCGCTTTATCTAATGGACAATGAATGCTTTTTTCACTCAGGAGGGCGATGAGGCCTTTCGCCAGTGTATCGTCATCGATTAGCTTAAGATATTGCTGATTGAACCATTTTGCCTTTTCGATATCGAATTTTGCACCGGACTTATTTATTCGCTCAATGGAAAATGCTGCAATAAGTTCCTCTATTGTAAATAACTCTTGTTCAGTGCCTGGATTCCAACCCAATAATGCCAGAAAATTGAGTATGGCATTCGGCAGATAACCTTGTTCCCTAAACCCCATTGCTGTCTCACCAGTTTGCTGATCCTTCCAGTCGAGCGGAAAGACCGGATACCCGTGTTTGTCAGCATCGCGCTTACTAAGTTTCCCGTTGCCATCGGGTTTTAATAACAAGGGCAGATGGGCAAACTGTGGCATGGTAACTTCCCAGCCAAAATACTTGTACAAGAGTACATGGAGCGGGGCGCTTGGAAGCCACTCCTCTCCTCGAATGACATGGCTAATACCCATGAGGTGATCATCGATAACGTTTGCAAGGTGATACGTCGGCATCCCATCAGATTTCAAGAGCACCTTGTCGTCGATGTTATTGGAACTTACCTTCACCTCGCCCCTGATAAGGTCATTCAGTGCGATTTCTTCATCACGTTCAACCTTCAGGCGAATGACATAGGGTTCACCTTCACGAATAAGTTGGTCGGTCTTTTCCTTGCCCAGCGTAAGCGAATTGCGCATAGTATTCCTCGTGAGGCTGTCATAAACCTGATTATCAACTTTAGCTTCCCTGAGACGCTGCCTCATTTGCTCCAGTTCCTCAGGAGTATCGAATGCATAATAGGCCTTTCCTTCATTTACCAACTGCATCATGTATCCCCAATACAATTCCTTTCGCTCCGATTGCCGGTAGGGAGTATGCGGCCCTCCCTTATCGACGCCCTCGTCCGGACTGATTCCAAGCCATTGGAATGTTTCGTTAATATAATTTTCAGCGCCTGGTACAAAGCGGGATTGGTCGGTATCTTCGATACGTATGATAAATGTGCCTCCATGTTTACGGGCAAAAAGAAAATTATACAAAGCCGTTCTTACACCACCGATATGCAATGGGCCGGTAGGGCTGGGTGCGAAGCGCACGCGGACAGGTCTATTCATTTTTTATATAGCTTAATCAGGATGTAAAGGTATAAAATGCCCGGCGGAGGAGTAGCATTATTCTGCTGAAAACAGTCGTTTTAATGCATGTCGGCTTTTATTTGCCTGCGCATCGAAGTGCTCCCTTGCGAGAATATAATTCACCATAGCAATGCCGAAAGTAATGATGCCATAGAGCCAGCTATTATATCCAAGGATAAAAAATGCTGTTAATGCCAGAGCTACTATCGTAAAAATCAACAGCCGGCGTTTCGCCATACGCGAAAGTGAAAAACGAACATTTATCAATAAACCATCTTCTATCACGGTGATTTCACCAGCTATTACGGGAGTATATTTATTGGCTTTTTTTAATATTTGAGATATGGTAAACCCTTCATTGTTCCACGATCCTTGGAATATGAATTGCTGCTCACTGCTATCCTCACTCGTTTTTACCAGGCTGGAAAATCGAAGGATTAAATCATGAATAGATAGGGTCGATAGTTGTGATTCAACTTTTGATGGAAAAAAATTCATTCCACAGCTATGCACGAAATTTCAACGATGGCGCCTTTTGGCAACGCTTTTACTTCAATAGTTTCCCTGGCCGGCGCATCATATTCGAAATATTTTTCATACGTGGCATTGATGATCGGGAATTCGTTCATGTTGGTGAGGAAAATGCTGCATTTCACCACATTGCCAAAATCCAACCCTGCAGTATTCAGGATCGCCCAGATGTTTTTCATGACTTGGTCAGTAGCCTTGGCAATGTTGTCGGAAATCATTTCCCCGGTTTCGGGTACCATCGGAATCTGACCAGAGATATATAGCGTATTCCCGGTTTTTATGGCCTGGCTGTAGGGTCCGATGGGCTTGGGAGCGCCTGTTGAATATATGACTGCTCTTTCCATTTCTGAATCTTCTGTTATCTTAATTGTTCCTGACCTTAAAAATAAGTCATAAACGATTAGTTTTGCGCAGTATAAACGCATAATGTTCATGATGTTGAAAAACGACTTATTACTCCGTGCAGCCCGTGGAGAAAATACGGAACGAACTCCAGTATGGGTGATGAGGCAGGCAGGCAGAATTTTACCGGAGTACATTGCTGTGCGCAACAGGTTGTCCGGTTTTTTAGAACTGGTAAAATCGCCTGATTTGGCTGCCGAGGTCACTATTCAGCCGGTTGATATCCTTGGCGTAGATGCGGCAATTATTTTCTCAGATATTCTGGTGATACCTGAAGCTATGGGTCTGCCATATACCATGGAAGAAAAAAAGGGGCCATTCTTTCCCCAAACCATAGACAAAGAGACTGATCTGAAGCGTTTGAAAGTTGCCGACGATGATGGTTTCGGTTATGTGAGCAATGCTATTAAGGTAACTAAAAGGGAGCTAAACAATCGCGTGCCGCTCATAGGATTTGCCGGCGCTCCATGGACGATATTCTGTTATATGGTAGAAGGCAGGGGGAGTAAAACATTTTCAAAACCCCGAAAAATGCTCTACGCAGAACCTGCTTTTGCTCATAAACTGCTGGATATGATTACCAAAAGTACCATCAATTACCTTAAAAGTCAGGTAGCGGCAGGAGCCAATATTGTGCAGATTTTTGATTCCTGGGCGGGCATTTTATCTGATTATCAATACGATGAATTTTCAATATCTTACCTGCGTCAAATCGCAGATGCCATTCCTGAGGTTCCGGTGATTCTTTTTTCAAAAGGGGCGCTGGGTTCTTTGCGGAATTTATCAGAAACCTCATGCAGTGTCATTGGGCTCGATTGGAATATGGACATAAAAAAGTCCAGAAAGGCTGTAGGTTCATCCAAGACACTTCAGGGCAATCTGGACCCCGCTGTATTATATGGTAGTGTCGATGTTGTGAAAAAGGAGACGAGGCGGATGCTGGATGATTTTGGTCCTAACCACCATATTGCCAATTTGGGTCATGGTGTTTATCCGGATATTTCTGCCGATAAGGTAAAGTGTTTTATTGACGAAGTGAAAGAATATAGCCAGAAACAACGGTCATGATTGGCTATTTTAAAGATACCGTATAACTACCGTCGATTCCTGTAATGCGGCCGCCACTACCGCCAGCACTCACCTCAAAAGAAAAAGTGATCTTATCCTCTGCAACATCCACACTTGTAAGTTCAAGTGCTGATGCATTCGTAAGCGTGATAACGTCAGTTCCCGAACCAGTCCAATACCAGGTTCCATTGGCTGATGATAAAAAATCGTCTGATCCGGATGTATCAAAAAAGGTCGGTGCCCAGTCATCTTTCCCTGAGGTGGTGAAGGACACCTGCAGATTAAGCAGTTCAGAAAAATCAACTCCGGAAGGACTCGTAAGCACTTCCACATTGCCGGCGCCGCCCCAGGGACTTCCTTCTTCCAGGGCTTTGGCATCCTTTTGCTGAAGGTTCAATGACGGTCCCACACCGCCACCGCATCCAACCAGAACAGAAAGAAAAAGTATAAAGAAAGACGATGTGATTGCTAAGGCTACTCTTTTAATCTGTTTTATCATGACAGTATTTTTTATAAATCTATGCTAAATTCTGCAATCTGCGAAACTCCCGCCTTTCAACCTCCACGATGAAAACAACTCATGAAACAATGGAATTCCCAGTAATAACGAGAACATCGAAAGTATGTTTAATCGTGCAGTTTACTTATAATCCATTATATCGAGAATCGTATTACAAAAGGTGTATTCTTCGGTTCGGTTGGAGCAGACAAAAACCATCTTTTCTCCAATTACTTTGTCGATTTCCTGAACATACCACTCAAATCCCTTCTTGTCCAGGTTTGTAGCTGGTTCATCCAAAAGTAACAGTGGCACGTCGGCATACAAAGCTACCCCAAGTTTGAGGCGTTGCTTCATTCCTGTTGAAAAATTCTTGATATACTTGTCCCTGGCGCTTTCCAACTGAAACAACCTTGGAAGTTCATTGGTCATGAATCCTGATTTCAGTTTTTTAAACTGAAAGTGAAAGTCAAGAAATTCCATTAGCGTAAAATCTTCAGGCAATCCCAGGGCAGGCGCCACGAGTGCTATATGTCTGTAAATCTGATCTGAGGCAATGGGTTTTTGATGGATTGTGTAGTGCAACTCTCCCCTGGTTGGCAACAAGCTCCCGGCAATCAATTGCAGAAGTGTGGTCTTACCACTCCCGTTTGGCCCAACGATAGCGACGCAGTTTTCAAGCCTAAAGGTTTGGTTGATATTCCTGAAAATCCATTCCTTATTGAATTTCCTTGAAACATTGTTAAGGCTGACTTCCATTCAATACGAATAATTATTTACTCGTCGCCGTCATAACCCTTCATTATGCCTCTTTCAGAACTGGCAATAAAATCGATTATCTGATCGCGTTCCTTGGATTGGGGTAATTCGTTGCGGATAATCTCCAGCGCTTTCATGTGATTTTTACCTTTCAAATAAATGTGCCTGTAAACTTCCTGAATCTCATTGACAGTCTCGTTGGAAAATCCCCGTCTGCGAAGCCCGATAGAATTGATACCTGCATATCCCAACGGCTCACGCGCTGCGGTGACAAAGGGTGGCACATCTTTGCGAATAAGTGACCCACCGGCAATCATGACGTGTGCACCAATTCGCACAAACTGATGTACCGCTGTGGTGCCGCCAACGATAGCCCAGTCGTCGATGGTGACATGACCGGCAAGCTGAACACAATTGGCAAGAATCACATGATCTTTAATAACGCAATCATGCGCTACATGAACATAGGCCATCAGCAAGCAATCCGATCCAATCACTGTTTTGTGTTTCTCAACTGTTCCCCTACTTATGGTCACACATTCGCGGATCACTGTATTGTCGCCAATTTCAGCTGTAGTCTCTTCACCGCGGAATTTTAAATCTTGTGGCACCCCTGAAATCACTGCGCCTGGAAATACTTTACAATTTTTGCCGATTCGTGCCCCTTCCATGATGGTAACATTCGGACCAATCCATGTTCCTTCACCGATAACAACATTTCGCTGTATGGTGGAGAATGGCTCAATGATAACATTTTGGGCTATCTGAGCTTCCGGGTGAATGTTTGCTATGGGTTGATTCATTGATTCTTTCGGACAATACTGGCTATCATTGTACTCTCGGTGACGAGCTTATTACCAACAAAGGCCATACCACGCATCTTGGCTATTCCTCTTTTTATTGGTTCTAGCAAATCACAACGGATGAGCATGGTGTCTCCCGGCATTACAGGCCTGCGGAATTTACAATCTTCGATTTTCAGAAAGTACGTCCAGTAATTTTGAGGATCAGGTACGGTATTTAGAACAAAAATCCCACCGATCTGAGCCATTGCCTCCACTATCAATACTCCCGGCATCACAGGATTGCCGGGAAAATGCCCCTGGAAAAAGTTTTCATTGTAGGTCACGTTTTTCACTCCGGCAACAGTAGTATCATCCAGATGTATTACTTTGTCGATAAGCAAAAACGGGTAGCTATGTGGCAAAATCTCCTTTATCTGATTGATATCATATACCGGCGGCAGGTTGGGATCATAGTTGGGAACACTAGTGTTCTCATACTTTTCCATGAGCCTTTTTATCTTCTTTGCAAAGGCTACGTTGGCCGCATGGCCTGGACGTGCCGCAAGAATCTGGGCTTTCAATGGCCTTCCTGTAAGAGCAAGATCTCCCATCACATCGAGAAGTTTGTGTCGAGCGGGCTCATTGTGATGCCGCAGTTCTACGTTATTGAGTATCCCTTCTTCCTTTACAATAACCTTGGGCTTATTAAATAATTTTGCCAGATAATCAAGCTCGCCATCTTCCACTACCCGGTCGACCACCACAATCGCGTTGTCCAGATCTCCTCCACGAATGAGATTGTTTTTGAACAACATTTCCAATTCATGGAGAAAACAAAATGTCCTGGCGCCAGCGATTTCTTTTTTAAATTGTGAAATGTCGGTAAGTGAGGCATGCTGGCTACCCAAAACAGGGGATTTATAGTCGATCATCACAGTGACGCGATAATCATCCAATGGCAGCGCGGCAATCTCTACATCGCGTGAAGCGTCTTTATAGAATATACTTTCGGGAACCGCGAAGAAATTTCGTAAGGCATTCTGCTCTTCGGTCCCTACCTTTTCCATGGCGTCGATAAACATCCGCGAACTTCCATCCATGATGGGTGGCTCCGGGCCATCCAATTGTATCATTACGTTGTCGATCTGCATGCCTACCAGCGCAGCCATGGTGTGTTCAACAGTGTTGACCCTGGCCCCGTTTTTTTCAATAGTAGTACCACGCGACAGATCAACAACATTGTCAACATCTGCATCTACAGTCGGCTGACCGGGCAAATCGATTCGTTGAAATTTAATGCCGTGGTTTGGTTTTGCAGGCAAAAAGGTCATGTGAACATCGACCCCAGTATGAAGTCCGACGCCACTAAGGGTGACCGGACTTTTAATAGTGTGCTGTTTTAAATGCATTCGCCCATTTTAATTAGCCGGCAAATTTAAAAGTTTTTTTTCAAGTTCGTTCACTCGTTGTTGCAATTCTGGCAGATTCCGAAATACTGCATTGCATTTCAAGTATAACTTATGTTCCAGTGCGGGATATCCAAATATTACAGACCCGGGCTTTTTAACTGATTTCCCAAGGCCTGTTTTAGCTGCGAGTGTTACCTGATCGGCGATTTCTATATGACCTACCAAACCTACTTGTCCGGCTACAATGCAGTTTTTACCCATTTTGGTTGATCCGGAAATGCCAGTTTGCGATGCGATTACCGTGTTATCACCGATCTCTACATTATGGGCAATTTGTATGAGGTTATCGAGCTTTACTCCTTTTTCGATAATTGTGCTCCCCATCGTTGCGCGGTCGATGACCGTATTGGCCCCGATTTCTACGTTGTCTTTAATAATGACATTGCCCAGTTGAGGAATCTTTTTATAGCTGCCATCGGGTTGCGGAGCAAACCCAAATCCGTCGCTGCCAATAACAGCCCCCGAATGAACGATGCAATTGTTACCTATCTGTGAACCGGCATAAATCTTTACCCCGGCATGAAAAATACAATTATCGCCGATCGTTACATTGTCACCGATATAGGTATGCGGATAGACTTTGACGTTGCTCCCGATTTTTACTCTTTCTCCAATGTAGGAAAAAGCGCCGCGATATAGTTGTTCGCCAACCGTTGTGCTCTGCCCTATGTAAGATGGCTCTTCGACTCCCATTTTCGCATAACTCGCCATTTTTTCATATTCTTCCAGCAGTAATGTAAAACTTGAATACGGATCCTCAACGCGGATCAGCGTAGTGCTAACTGGGCCTTCTGTGATAAAATCATTTCTGACGAGTACTGCAGTGGCTTTGGTAGTATATATGAACTTTTCGTATTTGGGATTGGCAAGAAATGCTATGGAACCCTTATCGGCATCCTGAATTTTACCAATGGCGTTAATCTTTTCTTGTCCGCTTCCTTCAACATTGCCATGCAACATGGCCGCAATTTGATTTACAGTGAATTCCATTTGGCAGCTTTAACGGTTAAACTGATTATAACTTTATGGTTACTGGATACTTAGAATCTATACGTCTGGTAAAGTTATGCTTTTAGGCCAGCACAGGTAGTACTTTTTTACAATTTTCCGCATGGCTTTAATATTCGGCAAATCCGCAGCATTGGCGATGTCGATCATTCCATGGCTCTTGGAGTAAATGTTGATTTTCTGATCGCCGCCAATATAAGCGGCGTTTGTTTTGACACCATTCACAACAAAATAACCCGCCTCTGCTTCAGTTATATCGAAGGTTTCCTTTACCTGTTGAAGAAGTTTTTCAATAATATCCCGGCTATGCGCTTTTTCAGACAGTCGGATATTGAACAACCTGCGCTCCAGGAGCATACTGCAAAGGCGACTGAGTATGGGATCACTTCCATGCTGCCAGGACTTGATAGCCCCAATAATGTCATAGTCATCGATACGGCAAAAGGCCTGGAGCATCTTTGGATTTTGGAGCAGTATTTCCGGTGAAATATCATTCACGAGGAACATCATCAGATCTTCGGGCATGGTAATCGAAGGATGGATAACCCTCACGCGCCTGATAATCTGCACGAGCATAGTTTCGATAGCCACTGTGGTTTTATGCAAATAAACCTGCCAGTACATTAGTCGCCTGGCACTCAGAAAGTTTTCTATGGAATATATGCCCTTTTCCTCAATTACCAGCTCATCATCATGTACATTAAGCATTTTAATGATTCGTTCTGATCCTATATGACCTTCCACCACTCCCGTGAAAAAGCTGTCGCGGTTCAGATAGTCGAGCCGGTCGATATCCAACTGACTAGACACCAACTGTACAAAAAACCTCCTTGGATACGTACCATTGAATATATCTAGCGCTACATTTAGCTTACCTTCAAACTCTATATTGAGCGCTTGCATGATTACTGAAGTCACTTGCTCATGACTGCTGCCAAGAACAATTTCATTTTCAAGTGCGTGTGAAAAAGGTGCATGCCCGATGTCGTGCAGCAAAATGGCTATTAATGCGCCGTTAAATTCTTCTTCTGAGATATCTATACCTTTTTTCCGGATGCTCAGCAATGCCTCAGCCATAAGATGCATTGCGCCGAGCGCATGGTGAAAACGTGTATGTAGCGCGCCCGGATATACATATTCCGTAAGTCCGAGCTGCCGGATGCGGCGTAATCGCTGAAAATACGGGTGGCTTATGATATCGTAAATAAGATCGTTGGGGATAGTGATAAACCCGTACAATGGATCATTGATGATTTTTTTCTTATTCAAACCTTTAAATGATTAAATTAGCATCAGTTCCATCCAATTAGTAATAGATTTACCTCCATGCAAAGATATAAGATTTTATGGGCTGATGACGAGATCGATTTGTTGACGCCCCATATCCTTTTTCTCACCCAAAAAGGTTATGACATCACACCGGTATCCTCCGGCCCGGATGCATTAGACGAATTTGGTTCTACGCCCTATGACCTCATCTTCCTCGATGAAAACATGCCCGGTATGACAGGCTTGGAGACACTCGCCCAGATGAAGACCGTGAACGCAGATATTCCGGTAGTGATGATTACGAAAAGTGAGGAAGAGCACATCATGGAGGAAGCTATCGCGTCCAAAATTGCTGATTACCTCATTAAACCGCTTAACCCAAACCAGATCCTTTTATCAATCAAAAAACTGCTCGATAACAAGCGGCTTGTTTCTGAAAAGGCCAATCTGAATTATCAGCAGGAATTCCGGACGATCAGTATGGCATTCAACGAATACATGAATCATGAAGAGTGGTCCGAAATATACCGCAAGCTGATTTACTGGGAATTGGAGATGGCAAGTTCTGGCAACTCAGCCATGGGCGAAGTCCTGGAAATGCAAAAAAGTGAAGCCAATCAGAATTTTACCAAATTCATTATAGACAACTACGAAGACTGGCTGAATAATCCGGAGAGCGACCGACCAGTTTTATCGCATGAACTCATGAGAAAAAAGGTCTTCACCGAGCTTACATCCGACTGGCCCTTGTTCTTTATTGTCATTGATAATCTGCGTTTTGACCAATGGAAAATCATACAACCACAAATACAAAATTATTTTAACCTGGTAAAAGAAGAAAATTATTACGCAATATTGCCTACTACCACCGCCTATGCCAGAAACGCGATTTTCTCTGGTATGATGCCCGCTGATATGGCTAAATACCATCCGGAACTATGGGTTGGTGAAGAAGATGAGGATGGAAAAAATAATTCCGAAGACCGATATCTGGAACGCCAATTAAAAAGGATGCGATTGGATATTCGCTGGAGTTATCATAAAATAAAAAGCGTCGGGCAGGGCAAATCACTGTTTGACAACATCAATAATCTGCTTAAAAATGACCTGAATGTCATCGTTTATAATTTCGTGGATATGTTATCGCATGCACGGACTGAGATGGAAGTGATACGCGAACTGGCTCCGGACGAAAAAGCATACCGTTCACTGACCAGTTCATGGTTTAACCATTCGCCGCTGCTGGATATTTTACGGAAAATTTCCAGCACCAATGCCAAGGTAATAATCACCACAGACCATGGAACCATCCGAGTGAAAAGGCCATTTAAAATAGTCGGAGATAAAAACACGAATACCAACCTGCGATTCAAGTTGGGTAAAAACCTCGGTTTTGACAGTGACAAGGCGTTCGTGGTCCGGAAACCGGAAAATATTTTTCTACCAAAACCCAATGTGTCGTCTACGTACGTATTCGCGGCCGAGGATTACTTTTTCGCATATCCCAACAACTACAACCATTATGTAAAGTACTATGCCGATACGTTTCAGCATGGCGGATTGTCGATGGAGGAAATGATTATTCCTATAATTTCGCTATCTTCAAAAAACAGATAATCGATCGTGCAAGTGATATGTGCCAGTGAGCATGGGATTGCAGAAGCCGCCCATGCGATTATCAGGTTCGCGGGAGATCAGCCGCTATGGTTGTTTTACGGACAAATGGGAGCAGGAAAGACCACGTTTATTAAGGCGATTGCAAAGGAATTTGGTGTGGAAGACACCGTCCATAGCCCATCGTTCAATCTGGTAAATGAATACAGGAACGCCTCCGGACACCCATTTTACCATTTTGATTTTTACAGGATAAAAAATGAAACAGAAGCCCTCGATATCGGTGTGGACGAGTATTTTGAATCGGGGAATTTTTGTTTTGTGGAATGGCCGGAAAAAATTCCCGGACTTATCCCCGATCGATTTTTTCAAATAGAAATAAAGATTACTGACAACAAGTCCCGACAAATAAATCTTTGCCATTATGGTAAATAATCCAAAAAAAGGGTTCGCAGAGCTGGCCAAGGGAAGTCAGCTATATCCCCAGGAAGCCCTTGTCGAAATAAAAAAATCGAAGAAATCCCTCTTCATTGGCATCCCAAAAGAGGTTACGACACACGAAAAAAGGGTACCCCTCACACCCAACAGTGTGAAATTGCTCACCGACAACGGCCATGAAATCAGGATCGAGACAGGCGCCGGGAATTCTTCGAAATTCTCAGACAAAGAATATAGCGATGCCGGAGCCAGGATCGTGTATTCGCATGATGAACTGTTCGAGGCTGATATCATCCTCAAGATCGAACCACCCAATTTCGACGAGATTGCGGTAATGAAACCCGGACGAACCCTAATATCCGCGATTCAGGTTGGCACGCTCAATAAAGCCTATTTTGAAAAGCTTAATGCAAAGCATATCACGGCTATTGGCTATGAACTCATAGAGGACAGAGTTGGCGGCATGCCGGTGTTGCGAGCCATGAGCGAAATAGCCGGAAGCACTGTACTTCTGATCGCAGCTGAATATCTGAGCAATGTCCATAACGGGAAGGGGGTAATCCTTGGTGGAATCACCGGCGTAATGCCCACCAAAGTAGTAATCCTGGGTGCCGGCACAGTCGCTGAATTTGCTGCGCGCGCGGCCTTAGGCTTAGGTGTGGATATTCATATTTTCGACGACCATCTGTACAAACTCCGCAGGATAAAGCATCTGTTGGGACATCAGGTATCTACTAGTACATTCGAACCATCATCTTTGAAAGAATCACTGAAACAGGCCGATGTTGTTATCGGTGCATTGCGTGCTGAAAAAGGCCGCATCCGCTATATGGTTTCCGAGGATATTGTAGCCCAAATGAAGGCCGGATCCGTGATCATCGATGTGAGCATAGACCAGGGTGGATGCTTCGAAACTTCTGTCATTACCAGTCACCAGAATCCCGTATTTACGAAATATGGTGTTATCCACTATTGCGTACCCAATATCGCATCGCGTGTGGCACGAACGGCTAGCTCGGCATTAAGCAATATCTTCACACCGATTCTTATGGAAATGTCTGAGAACGGGGGCCTGGATGAAATGCTTTTTTCCCAGAAGTGGATGATGAAAGGCATCTATACTTACAAAGGACATCTATCAAATGCTATGATAGGCCAAAAGACCGGATTGACATTTAGGGATATTAATTTACTTTTGGCTGCCCGCTTTTAACCTTCACGCTGGCCAACAAGTAGAGTACTGCCATTCGGATGGCTACGCCGTTTTCTACCTGATCCAGGATAATGGAGTGTTCCGAATCTGCTACATCGCTGCTTAATTCCACTCCCCTGTTGATTGGCCCGGGATGCATTATGGTGATTTCCTTGTCAAGTTTATCGAGAAGCTGCTTATTGATGCCATAATACAAGGAGTATTCTCTCAATGATGGAAAATACTTGATTTGCTGTCGTTCCAATTGAATCCTCAACACATTCGCCACCTGGCACCATTTCAGCGCTTTGAAAACATCCAGTTCCACCTGAACGCCAAGAGTTTCGATATGTTTCGGGATCAATGTTTTTGGCCCGCAAACCATCACTTCAGCACCGAGTTTTTTCAGTGCAAAGATATTAGACAAGGCAACTCTTGAGTGAAGAATATCTCCGATGATGGCAACTTTTAGCCCTTCAAGGTTTTTGTACCTCTCTCGCATCGAAAAGGCATCCAACAGCGCCTGAGTGGGATGTTCGTGTGTGCCATCGCCCGCGTTGATGATGTTGGCACTGATATGTCGAGCGAGAAAATGCGGCGCACCTGCGCTGGCATGTCGCATCACGATCATATCTACCTTCATGGCAAGTATATTATTGACCGTATCAAGCAGTGTTTCTCCCTTCTTCACAGAACTGGAAGACGAGGAAAAGTTGATGATGTCGGCCGACAGTCGCTTTTCTGCCAGTTCGAATGATATTCTGGTACGTGTGGAATTTTCAAAAAAAATGTTGGCGATGGTTACGTCGCGAAGGGATGGCACTTTCTTAATCGGTCTGTTGATAATCTCTTTGAAATTGTCTGCCGTTTCAAAAATCAACTGAATGTCATCGGGTATTAAATCTTTTGTGCCGAGTAAATGGGGGACGCTGAGTGCTGCCATTATGCATCTGGGTTATTGACCAACCATATACTATCCTTTTTCCGTTCCTTGTCGCGCCATTCTACCATCACATGCTGAGACTGCATGGTATTGACGGATTTACCTATATAATTAGGCTGAATGGGCAGATCGCGTGTGTACTTCCTGTCGATGAGTACCAGAAGTTCCACCTTCTTTGGCCGTCCGAATGAAATCATGGCATCCATGGCTGCCCGTACACTGCGTCCTGTGTACAGAACATCATCAACGAGGATTACATTTTTATCTTCTACAAGGAATGGAATATTTGTCTCATTGGCTTTTTTAGGCATTTCCCTTCTTCTGAAATCGTCCCGATGAAACGTAGTATCGAGATAGCCAATTGGAATGTTGACACCGGTAAGCTTTTCAAGCCTCGCTTTTATTTTGTCGGCCATAAGGGTGCCACGTGGTTGCAATCCTATGATGACAGTATTGGAAAAGTTATTATGATTTTCAATAAGCTGAAAGCAAAGCCTGTTGATGGTAATCTCGAGAAGGTTTTGATCTACTATGAGTTTCTTTTGCATTGCAGTAAGTCAGACAAAGATAAAAAAACCAAGCATATTATGCCCTTTTGCTTGCTGCCTCGTAAAAAAAATGTTTGTCATTTATAGACAATCTTATTTAGAAAGAACACATCCCTGCTCAGCCTCACTCCTTCATCCTTGGTGTTTATAATTTCCTGCTTTCCGTATGCGAAGAGGTTGCCATTGTACCATTTTTTCAAACCGCCATAGTGCATATCCGTTTCGTCAATAACATCAAACTCAAAGGACCGCTTTAGTTCGTCGTAAATTTTCCCTTCCACTACTTCATTTCCTTCGATGATCTTTGTGCGGATTTCATTTTCAAACATATACAGAAGCGCCATTTGCTTTTCGCTGAGCGAAATGTGCACATATTGATCAAGGGTGTAGCTGATCACATCTTCTATCTGAAAACTGTTATCCCACATCAGGCGGCCGCGGCGGTCAAATCCGAATACCACGGCATGGGTATATTTATAACCTTCAAAGGTGGAACCATAACTGTTGTTATAATATCCCGAACCATACCCTGCTCCAATTGGCGAATAGTATGACGACTGCGAATACTTGGGGTAAAAGGCCTCTCCAACCATGATGAATTTTCCCTGCCACTCTACCACGTCGTGCACGATCAGTCGGTAGTTAAATTTATTTTTCTTCCCTTTAACTTTTCTCCGTTCAATGCGCTCTTTGATTTTCTTTTCCCGCTTCGCTTTCATATAACTGAAGAAATTTTTCAGATCTGCATAATTGTAATAATTGATCACCTGGTCGCCCTCCGGCGATATCCTTGCCAGAAAAATCCCTCTTGACATATCCGATTGTTTTCTGGTGAATGTTCCGACGATCAGCGACACGTCCCTGTCGATGGTTACGGCCCGCCCGAAAAGGAGGCTCCATTCGTCGGTTGGTTGAAGATTGATATTTTTTATGAGTTCGCCCTCTTCATTATAAGAATTATACGCCAGCGATTTGCGTCCGTCCCTGGTCCGGAAGGTAGTTAACACATTGAAAATCTTCAGTTCGTCATTGGTCTCCAAATGCTGTATCATGCTGCGCTCATTAAAAAAACCAGGTAAGACCTTTGGCTGGGGTTTTCCAAATTCATAAATTATTACTGTGGGTAAATTATTGGAATATCCTCCAAAGACCAGGGTATTTCCAACAACTTCGAATTCCTGTAATTCCATATAGAAATCCCGCTCAATCAGAAATGTCTCACTGGCACGGGTTTCCAGGTTTATTCTGAAAACAAAAAGATCGGCCTTGAGACTTTCCGTATTTCGTTGAAATAACAAGTACAGGTAGTTATCGGCATATTC